>CALJCO010000095.1 GCA_938023905.1 uncultured Collinsella sp.
ACCGCACGGCGGACGCCTTTGCCTCGCTGCTGCGGGACTGCGCCGCCCACTATGACGGCCGGGAGCGCCGGCCGGAGCAGCTGCTATTGTACCACGTCGGCCGGTATCTGTATCTGGCCGATGCACTCGAGGACCTGCCGCGCGATGTGCGGGCAGGTGCGTATAACCCGCTTCGCTACCGCTACGGCGCGGACGGCGGGACGCTCGATCCGGCGGACCGGGCACAGCTGCTCGAAACGATCGACGCCTCCATCAGCATGGCCTGCTCGGCCATGGAGCTGCTGGATGGGCGGCGCGACCGGGAGCTGCTTTCCAACATCTTATATTTCGGACTCCCCGCCGTGCTCCATGCAGTCGCGGAGGGAACGTTCCGCAAGGCGGGAAACAGGAGGAAAACATGAAGGACCCCTATGAAGTGCTCGGTGTGCCGCACGGCGCCTCGGAGGATGAGATCAAAAAGGCCTACCGGAAATTGGCCAAAAAATACCACCCCGACATGAACCCCGGGGACAAGGAGGCCGAGGCCAAGTTCAAGGAACTCAACGAGGCCTATTCCGTTCTTTCCGATGAGCAGAAGCGTGCTAACTACGACCGTTACGGCACCGCGGACGGCCCCGGTGGCTCTGGTTATGTCGACATCAACGATATCTTTGGTGGCATGGGCATGGACGACCTGTTCTCGTCGTTTTTTGGCGGCGGTGCCGGCGGTGGCGCCCGCGGCCGTCGTGAGCGTCGTCGCGGACGTGACATGGCCATCTCGCTTTCGGTGACGCTCGAGGAGGCGGCGCTCGGCTGCAAAAAGACGATCAGCTATGATCGCCTTGCTCCTTGCGAGGACTGCAACGGTACCGGTAGGGCCGAGGGTGCACAGGAAAAGCAGTGCAGTCGCTGCCACGGTACGGGCTACGTCACGACGGTTCAGCGATCGTTTTTGGGCCAGGTTCAGTCTTCCTCGCCTTGCCCCGACTGCCATGGCGAGGGCACGGTTATCGACCATCCCTGCGAGACCTGCGACGGTCAGGGTCGCACGCCTTCGCACGAAAAGATCGACATCGATATTCCCGCCGGCGTTTCGACCGGTCGCCAGCTGCGTGTGAGCGGCTTTGGCGAGGCCGGCCTTCGCGGCGAGCCTTCGGGCGACCTGATTGTCAACGTGCGCGTTGCCGACCATGAGCGCTTTAAGCGCAACGGTGATGACCTGTACCTGGTGAGCGATATCTCGATTGCGCAGGCTGCGCTCGGCTGCGAGATCGAGGTCGAGGGCATTATGCCCGACGAGGTCGTTAAGGTGACGGTTCCCGCCGGCGCCCAGTACGGCGACACCGTGAGCGTCAATAATTACGGCATGCCGCGCATTGGCGGTGGCGGTTCGCGTGGCCGCCTGATCGTGCAACTGCGCGTGGTCGTTCCCACCAATCTTTCCAATAAGCAACGCGAGCTGCTCCGTGCTTTTGCCGATGAGATGGGCGATGACGTCGCTTCCGGTAAGAAGTCGGTGACCGACCGTATCAAGAGTGCCCTCGACGATATCCTCGATTAAGGAGCCCGCGTGCTCGCACCCCATATTTCCGTCGTCAACCTCGGCTGCCGTGTCAACCGGGTTGAGTCTGACCGTATCACTGCCGATCTTATGCGCCTGGGCTTTGCTATGGTGGAGCCCCACGATGCCGATCTGATCGTCATTAACACCTGTGCCGTTACGGGCGAGGCCGAGGCCAAGACCCGTAAGGCCGTCCGTCATGCGCTGGCCCATCCAAACGAGCCCTATGTGGTCGTGACCGGATGCGTGGTCAATTTGCATCCCGAGGAGCTGTTGGAGCTTTCGGATCGCGTGATTGCCGAGCCGTCTAAGATCGATGTCGTCGAACGTGTCTGCGAGGTGCTGGGCGTTGAGTCCGATAGCGTTCCCGCCTGCAGCGATGGTGACGTGGTCGATGCGCTCGGTCGTTCGCGGCTGGGCGTGAAGATCCAGGATGGCTGCAACCATCGCTGCACCTATTGCATCGTGTGGAAGGCCCGCGGCCCCGAGCGTTCCGTGCCCGTCGAGTCCGTTCTCGAACAGGTGCGCGAAGCCCAGGAGGCCGGCGTGCCCGAGGTGGTGCTGACCGGTGTGAACCTGGGTGCCTACGATGGCAAGAGCGCGACCGACGAGCATGTCGAAATCGATGAGCTGCTCGAGGCCATCATGGAGCGCACGACTATTGCGCATGTGCGCATTTCCTCGGTCGAACCCATGGATATCTCTGAGCGCCTGCTTAAGGTTATGGCGCGCTATCCGCAGCGTATCGCCCCGTTTTTGCACCTGCCCGTGCAGTCCGGCTGTACGGCGACCTTGCATCGCATGGGTCGTCCCTATAGTGCGGAGGCCTTTGAGGACACGGTGCGTATGATTCGCGCCAACTTGCCCCAGGCGTCTCTTTCGTGCGATGTCATCGTCGGTTTTCCTGGTGAGACGGACGAGGAGTTCGAGGAGTCGCTGGCGCTGTGCCGCCGTGTGGGTTTCTCGCGTATGCACGTGTTCCGCTACAGCAAACGTCCCGGTACCCTTGCTGCCGACATGCCCGACCAGGTGCCGCCCGAGGTTATGGCCGAGCGCAGCCGCCGTATGCGAGACGCGGCGCAGGAGCTCGCTATTGCCGATGCTCGTCGTCGCGTGGGCACTGTCGAGCGTGCCGTGCTTGAGTACGATGACAATTTAACGCTCGGTTCGTTCCATCATGCCCGTCTTGACGATACCTGTGGACTTACAGCCCCGTGCCTGCTCGATGTTGCTATCATCGGAGTCGATGATTCCGGCTTGGTCCATGCGCGCAGGGAGGTCCATGGAAGCCTCGAAGATTAGACTTACCGTTCCCGAGGGAATTGATCCCTCGCGCGTTTTGGGCGCCGGCGACGGCGTCCTTCGTGCGCTCGAGAGTTTGGTTCGCGCCCATGTGGTCGCCCGTGGCGATAGCATCGCCGTGAGCGGTGACCCGGACGAGGTCGAACTCGTGGCGCGTTTTTTCGAACATACTTTCCGTGAGGCGGCCGCCGGGCGCACGCTGTCTGCCGACGATGTCTCTCGCTGCCTGGCCGTCTTGCGCGACGGCGAGCATGAGGCCACATCGCTTCGCGATGACGTGCTGCTTTCATACCGCGGTCATGCCATTCGTCCCAAGACGCTTGGGCAAAAGCGCTATGTGGATGCCATTCGCTCGCATACCATCACCTTTGGCTTGGGTCCTGCCGGTACCGGTAAGACCTATCTGGCCATGGCGCTCGCCGTTGCCGCGCTCAAGCGCCACGAGGTGGGCCGTCTGATCTTGACGCGTCCGGTTGTCGAGGCGGGGGAGAACCTGGGCTTTTTGCCTGGCACCCTCGAGGAAAAGATCGATCCGTACATGCGTCCGCTTTACGACGCCCTTTTTGACATGATGGATCGCGAGCGAACCGATGAGCTTATGGAGCGCGGCGTGATCGAGATCGCCCCGCTTGCCTATATGCGCGGTCGTACGCTGAGCGATGCTTTCGTGGTGCTCGACGAGGCGCAAAATACCACGCCCGAGCAGATGAAGATGTTCCTGACACGCCTTGGATTCAACTCCAAGTTCGTGATTACCGGCGACCTCAGCCAGCGCGACCTGGTGGGTCGTCGTGGTGGCTTGGCGGATGTCGAGAAGATTTTGGGCCGTGTCGACGATGTGGCGTTTGCACACCTGGAGCGCGCCGATGTGGTGCGCCATGCCCTGGTGGGTCGTATCGTCGAGGCATACGATGCTTATGATGACGTGCGTGAGCAGCGCTCGCGCGACCGAAAGGAGTCCCGTTGAGTGTATTGATCAGCAACGATGCCGAGCTCGATACGCTGCTCGACGCGCAGGAGGTGGAGCACATCTGCGAGGTTGTGCTTGCCGCCGAGGGTGTTGAGCGTGAAGTCGAGATTTCCCTTTCGTATGTCGACGAGGACGAGATGCACGAGCTCAACCACGAGTGGCGTGGCATCGACCGCACCACCGATGTGCTCTCGTTTGAATGTGACTCGGCCTTTGACGAGGATATTCCCGCTGACGAGACGCTCGAGCTCGGCGATATCATCTTTGCCCCGCAGGTCATTGCCCGTCAGGCCCCCGGCTTTGGCAATAGCCCTGCTGACGAGTGCCGCCTGATGCTCGTACACGGCATGCTGCACCTGCTGGGGTATGACCATATCGAGGACGACGAGGCCGAGGTCATGGAGGCCCGCGAGGACGCTATCCTGCGCGATCTGGCGCTCGAGCGCGGCGAGGACCCCAAACTCGTTCACGTCGGCCCCATCACCAATCATGCCCACGACTAGGAGCCGTTTATGATTCCCGGATCGAACAAGGACCATCCGTCCTTTTTAAAGTCGTTCTCCTACGCCATGGAGGGCTTCGTCACCGCCGTCAAGACCGAGCGCAACATTAAGGTCATGCTCGTGGCAGGCGTGTGCACCGTCATTGCCGGCTGCATTGTGGGGCTCGACATTGCCGAGTGGGCCACGATTATCATCTGCTGCGGCCTGGTGATTCACGGCGAGCTGTGCAATACCGCCATGGAGGCCATCGTCGATCTGGCGACCCAGGAGCTCCATCCGCTGGCAAAACGCGCCAAGGACATCGCCGCCGCCTCGGTATACGTACTTTCAATCACCGCCGCGATTGTGGGCTTGCTGGTATTTGCCCACGCGCTCGGCTTTATTTAGAAAGGGATTCCCATGTCCGACAATATGCAGCCTACCGATGAGATTTTGGACGAAGAGTCCCTGGATGCTAAGGCGACCGAGGATTGCGATGAGGTCGAGGAGTTCGACCCATTTGAGGGCATGAGCGACGAGGAGCTCGACGCCCTGTGCGACGAGGACGACAACCTCGCGGGCTTTGGCGACGTTGAGCCTGGTTTCCGCAGCGGCTTTGTGGCCCTGGTCGGCCGCCCCAACGCCGGCAAGTCCACGCTGCTCAACGCCTGCTATGGCAAAAAGGTCGCCATCACCTCGCCGGTGGCCCAGACGACCCGCCGCCGCATGCGCGCCGTCGTCAACCGCCCCGGCTACCAGCTGGTCTTTGTCGATACCCCGGGTATCCACAAGCCCAAGGACGGCCTGGGCTCCGAGCTCAACAAGAGCGCGCTGTTCGAGCTGAACGATGTCGATGTTGTCGCGTTTTTGATTGATGCCACCAAACCGATCGGCAGGGGAGACGCCTGGGTTGCCGAGCGTGTCAAGAATGCCCGTTCCAAGAAGGTCCTGGTGCTCACCAAGGCCGATGAAGCCGACCCCGCACAGGTCATGGAGCAGCTTAAGGCCGCCCACGAGCTTATGGAATATGACGACGAGATCGTGACGTCGTCGGTCAAGAACTTTAACGTCGATGCCTTCATCGAGACCGTTGCGCACTTTTTGCCCGAGGGTCCGCGTTGGTTCCCCGAGGACATGGGTACCGACGCTTCCGATGAGACGCTCGTTGCCGAGTTTGTGCGCGAGAAGGTCTTGCGCCGCACCCGTGATGAGATCCCGCACTCCGTGGGCGTGATTTGCGATGCGCTTGAGCAGACCAAGAAGGTGCTGCGCGTGCACGCCACCATTTACGTCGAGCGCGAGGGCCAAAAGGGCATCATCATCGGCAAGGGCGGCGAGATGATCAAACATATCGGCATCGACGCCCGTCGCGACCTTGAGCGCATCTTTGGCACCCAGGTCTTTTTGGAGATGGACGTGAAGGTCAAGGCCGGCTGGCGTGACGACGAGGCCCAGATTCGCCGCTTTGGCTATAACGCCGAGGACTAAGGGCGCGCGGCGCGCATGGCAGGCTCCCGGACATATCGCATGAAGGTGCTCGTCCTCGATAAGACCAAGCTCAAAGAGACCGACCTGATTCTGACGATGCTTGACGAGCGGGGTCGGCAGGTTCGTGCCGTGGCAAAGGGCGCGCGCAAACCCGGCGGGCGCTTGGCGGCGCGCTGCGAGCTGTTCTGCACCGTCGATATGCTGCTCGCGCATGGTCGGTCGCTCGACGTGGTTTCTCAGGCCGAGCTCATGGAGGCGCCGCTCGGCGCCTCGCCCGATTACGAGACGACTTGCGCCGCAAGCGCGATTGCCGAGGTGGCGCGCGTGTGCTCGTTCGAGGACGCCGAGGACCCGTTTACCTTTGCCATCACGCAGCGAGCGCTTGCCTTGGTGGGCGGCGGGCTCGACGCGGCGCATATGGATCTACTTGTGGCGGCATATGTCTTTAAGCTGCTGTCCCACGTTGGCTACCGACCCGATTTTTCGGCCTGCGTGCTGTGCGGAGACCCCATGTTGTCGTATTTTTCGCCCCAGGCGGGCGGTCTCATGTGCGGGTCGTGCGCGTCGAGCGTTCCGGGTGCCGAGCTGGTGTCGACCGGTGAGGTCGCATGGCTGCGCGCCCTCATGTCCATGACGTTCGATGCACTCATGGCCGAGAGGGTCGACCCCCATACCGCTGCCTTTTTGCTGGGGCTTTCGCACGTGTGGGCTGCGACGCACACAGATCAACGTCTCCGTGCGATGGAATTCATGTTGGGTCGGTGATGATGCGCAGGCGCGGGCTGCTTGTGGTAACATACCGACCTGTTGGTACCTCGACCTTGGATGCTCGCTCCACCGGCGGCTCCCCAGTCCGAGGCGAATAGCGTCGCCCGCGGGCGACAAGAAACGAAAGGTGAAACAATGACTGTTTCCAAAGAGCGCAAGGCAGAGCTGACTGCTCAGTTCGGTAACACCCCGGTCGACACCGGCAACCCCAAGGTTCAGGTCGCCATCCTGACCGAGCGCATCAAGGAGCTGACCGAGCACATGAAGTCCCACCAGAAGGACTTCCACACCCGTCGTGGCCTGCTCATGCTCGTCGGCCGTCGTCGTCGTCTTCTCTCCTACATCAAGAAGAACGACATCGTCGAGTATCGTGAGCTCATCAAGGCTCTGGGCATCCGCGACAACATCCAGTAAGGATTTGTACATGCTAAGAGCGTCCTGCGCAGCGGGGCGCTCTTTTTGTGTAAGGGCGCGAACAATCACGCTCTGAAGCGTGGCGGGGGCAGGGGGCCCGCGTCACATGAGAAGCCTGCAGGCAAGGGGCCTGTGGGGTAAAGGAGAACAATGACACTCGTATCCAAGACCTTTGAGCTGTACGGCAAGACCTACACCTTTGAGTCGGGCGAGCTTGCCAAGCAGGCCACCGGCGCCTGCCTGGTCAAGCAGGGCGACACCACGATGCTCGACACCGTGGTCGTCTCCAAGGAGCGCAAGAACTACGACTTTTTCCCGCTGACCGTCGACTTCAACGAGAAGATGTACGCAGCCGGCCGCATCCCGGGTGGTTACCTCAAGCGTGAGGGCCGTCCCAGCGAGAAGGCCACGCTCACCGCGCGCATGATCGACCGTCCGATTCGCCCGAGCTTCCCGGACGGCTTCCGCAACGAGGTACACATCGTCGCTACCTCGCTCGTCGCCGACCAGGTCAACCCCTTCGATGTCATCAACGTCATGGGTGCTTCCCTGGCCATGACGCTCGGCGGCGTGCCCTTCGAGGGCCCGCTTGCCTGCGTGCGTATCGGCCGTAACGTGGAGACCGGCGAGTTTATCGTCAACCCCACCTACGAGGAGCGCGAGAACTCCGATCTGGACCTGGAGCTGGGCGGCTCTGCCGACTTCATCTCGATGGTCGAGGCCGGCGCCGAGGAGATCTCCGAGGACGACATGCTCGCCGCCATGAAGTTTGGCCAGGAGGCCCTTGCTGCCTTCTGCCAGGCTCAGGATGAGTTCGTCGCCGAGTGGGAGCAGGTCAACGGCGCTATCGTCAAGAAGGAGTACCCGCTCGACCAGCCCGTCGAGGAGGTCCAGGAGCGCATCTTCGCCCACTACGACGAGATGGCAGCCGCCCTTCGCGACGCCGACAAGCTCTCCCGTATCGGCAAGGTCGAGGCTCTGAAGGAGTCCATCCGTGCCGAGTTCACCGAGGAGGAGCAGTCCGCTTGGGAGCGCGAGATTCCCGTGGCGCTCAAGAAGCTCGAGAAGAAGGCCATGCGCACCATGGTCGTCGAGACCGGCGAGCGCGTCGACGGCCGTGCCGCCGATGAGATTCGCCCCATCATGGTGAAGGATAACTACCTGCCGCTCGTTCACGGCTCCGGTTTGTTCCAGCGTGGCCAGACCCAGGTGCTTTCCGTCCTGTCGCTCGGTATGCTCAACGAGGGCCAGCGTCTGGATACCATCGAGCCCACCGAGGGCAAGCGCTACATGCACCACTACAACTTCCCGCCGTTTTGCACCGGCGAGACCGGCCGCATGGGCAGCCCCAAGCGCCGCGAGATCGGCCACGGCAACCTGGCCGAGCGCGCTCTGCTTCCGGTGCTCCCCGACGAGAACGAGTTCCCCTACGCCATCCGCGTCGTCTCCGAGGTCATGGAGTCCAACGGCTCCTCTTCGATGGCTTCGACCTGCGGCTCCACGCTCGCCCTTATGGACGGCGGCGTGCCCATTAAGCGCCCGGTCTCCGGTATCGCCATGGGCCTGATCCAGGAGGAGGGCAAGACCGTGGTCCTGTCCGACATCCAGGGTCTCGAGGACTTCCTGGGCGACATGGACTTTAAGGTCACCGGCACCACCGAGGGCATCACCGCCCTGCAGATGGACAACAAGGCCACCGGCCTCACCTTCGACATCCTGGCCCGCGCTCTGCAGCAGGCCAAGGAGGGTCGCGCCTTCATCCTGCAGAAGATGCTCGATGTGATCCCCGGGCCGCGCCACACCACGCGCAGCACTGCTCCGCGCATCGTTTCCATCCAGGTTCCGACCGACAAGATCCGCGACGTCATCGGTTCCGGCGGTAAGGTCATCCGCGGTATCCAGGACGAGACCGGCGCCTCGGTCGACATCCAGGAGGACGGCACCGTCTTTGTCGGCGGCACCGGCGAGTCCGTCGACCAGGCCGTCGAGCGTATCAAGCTCATCATCAAGGTTCCCGAGCCGGGCGAGGAGTACACCGGTCGTGTGGTCTCCATCCAGCCCTTCGGCGCCTTCGTCAACCTGCTGCCCGGTAAGGACGGCCTGCTGCACATCTCCCGCGTCGCCAAGGGCCGCGTGGAGAAGGTCGAGGACGTCCTCAACGTGGGCGACGAGGTCAAGGTGGTCGTCATCGAGGTCGACGATCGCGGCAAGATCTCGCTCGATCGTCTTGATAAGCCCGAGGCCCCGGCTCGTGCCGAGGGTGCCTCCGAGGGCGAC
>CALJCO010000096.1 GCA_938023905.1 uncultured Collinsella sp.
ACCAACGAGTGCATCACGACCGATGCCGAGGGCAAGCTTGTCCGCCCGCACACCGTGATCGCCCGTACCCGCGACTTCGACGGCTCCTTCGGCGCTCCCGCCGACGTGCCCGTCGAGGACGTTGACTACATGGACGTCTCGCCGCGTCAGATGCTCTCCGTCGCAGCCACGCTGATTCCGTTCCTCGAGCACGACGACGCTAAGCGTACGCTGATGGGCGCTAACATGCAGCGTCAGGCCGTGCCGCTGGTTCACCCCGCCGCTCCCTATGTCGGTACCGGCATGGAGCGCCGCGCCGCTCTGGACTCCGGCGAGGTCACCCTGGCCAAGAACGCCGGCGAGGTCATCTTTGCCGACGCCGCCAAGATCATCGTCAAGCATGCCGGTGGCATGGACGAGTATCACCTGGCCAAGTACCAGCGCTCCAACCAGTCCACCTGCATCAACCACCGTCCGCTCGTGCGCGTCGGTGACACCGTTGAGCAGGGCGAGCCCCTGGCTGACGGTCCTTCGACCGATCATGGCGAGCTCGCACTGGGCCAGAACCTCACCGTGGCATACATGCCGTGGGAAGGCTTTAACTACGAGGACGGTATCGTCGTGTCCGAGCGCCTGGTGGCCGAGGACCTGCTGACGACCATCAACATCACCCGTCACGAGATCGACGCCCGCGACACCAAGCTCGGCCCCGAGGAGATCACCCGCGAGATCCCGAACCTCTCCGAGGACATGCTTGCCAACCTCGACGAGGACGGCATCATCCGCATCGGCGCCGAGGTCGGCCCTGGCGACATCCTGGTCGGCAAGGTCACGCCTAAGGGCGAGAGCGCTCTGACCGCCGAGGAGCGCCTGCTGCGCGCCATCTTCGGCGCCAAGGCCCACGACGTCCGCGACACCTCCCTTAAGATGCCTCACGGCGCTTACGGCCGCGTTATCGACGTTGTCCGCTTTAGCCGCGAGAACGGCGACGACCTGGCCCCCGGCGTCAACGAGCAGGTGCGCGTCTACGTCGCCCAGCGTCGTAAGATCCAGCAGGGCGATAAGATCGCCGGTCGCCACGGCAACAAGGGTGTTATTTGTAACGTTCTGCCGGTCGAGGACATGCCCTACATGGCTGACGGTACCCCGATCGACGTTATCCTCAACCCGCTGGGCGTTCCTTCGCGTATGAACGTCGGCCAGCTGCTCGAGTGCCACCTTGGCTGGGCTGCTGCCTGCGGTTGGGATACCGAGCAGGCCGACTCCGACAAGTACGTCCCCGGTCCGTTCTTCACCGCGACGCCCGTCTTCGACGGCGCCAAGGAGGACGAGATCGCCGAGGTCATCCGTCGTGCCAACAAGAACATGCTCAACAAGGCCACCGCTGCCTTTGGCGATCACATGCGCCCCGAGTTCGTCACCCAGCTTGACGAGCGCGGCAAGACCCGTCTGTTCGACGGCCGTACCGGCGAGGAGTTCCGCGAGCCCATTACCGTGGGTACGTCCTACATCCTCAAGCTCGGCCACATGGTCGACGACAAGATCCACGCCCGTTCGACTGGCCCTTACAGCCTGGTTACCCAGCAGCCTCTGGGCGGCAAGGCCCAGTTCGGCGGCCAGCGCTTCGGCGAGATGGAAGTTTGGGCACTGTACGCTTACGGCGCTTCCAACGTCCTGCAGGAGATCCTGACCGTCAAGTCCGACGATACCGTGGGCCGCGTCAAGACCTACGAGTCCATCGTCAAGGGCGAGAACGTTCCTGTCCCGGGTATCCCCGAGTCCTTCAAGGTTCTCGTCAAGGAGATCCGCTCCCTCGCGCTGGACATCGAGCCCATGCACGATGCCGACGAGGACGCCTCCGCCCCTGTGACCGCCGAGGAGACCTCTGCTCTCGACGACCTGGCTGCGCTCGCCGGCGTTGACACCGACGTCGAGGCCGAGGATGCCGAGACCGCCGAGGCACCCGAGGCTGTCGCCGCCACGACCACTGATAAGGAGTAGTTGACTGTGGCAGATTTCGAAGCTACTGATTTTGACTCGGTAAAGATCTCCCTTGCCTCCGCCGACCAGATCCGTTCCTGGTCGCACGGTGAGGTCAAGAAGCCGGAGACCATCAATTACCGTACCCTCAAGCCCGAGAAGGACGGCCTGTTCTGCGAGAAGATCTTCGGTCCCGCCAAGGACTGGGAGTGCTCCTGCGGCAAGTACAAGGGCATCCGCTTTAAGGGCATCGTCTGCGAGCGCTGCGGCGTCGAGGTCACCTCGGCCAAGGTGCGTCGCGACCGCATGGGCCACATCGAGCTCGCCGCTCCCGTGTCCCACATCTGGTACTTCAAGAGCCCCACGAGCTTCCCGATGAGCCGTATGCTCGACATCAAGTCCAAGGACCTCGAGAAGGTTCTGTACTTTGCCAGCTACATCATCACCGAGGTTGACTATGAGGCCCGCGAGGCCGACGCCGACGACCTGCGCGAGGAGCTCGCCGCCGATCTGGAAGAGATCGATGCCGAGTGCGCCCGCCAGATCGAGTCCCTCAAGGAGCAGGGCGACCCCGAGAACTTTGACGAGTTCTCCGACGAGGAGCCGCTGACCCCCGAGGAGATCGCCTCTGGCATCGTCGACATTGAGGAAGAGTGCAAGGACGAGAAGCAGCTCCGCACGGACGCCTTCAACGCCTTCATGAAGCTCACCGAGCGCGACCTCATCTCCGATGAGCCGCTGTTCCGCGAGATGACCCGCTACTACTCCATGTACTTCAAGGGCGGCATGGGTGCCGAGGCCGTCCGCGACCTGCTCGCTGCCATCGACCTTCCTTCCGAGGCCGAGAAGCTCAAGGCCATCATCGCCGACGAGGACTCCCAGAAGCAGAAGCGCGAGAAGGCCGTCAAGCGCCTCGAGGTCGTTGACGCCTTCCTGAAGGGCGGCAACAGCCCCGCGAACATGATTCTGGACGTCATCCCGGTCATTCCGCCCGATCTGCGCCCGATGGTCCAGCTCGACGGCGGCCGCTTCGCCGCGTCCGACCTCAACGACCTGTATCGTCGCGTGATCAACCGTAACAACCGACTCAAGCGCCTGCTCGACCTGGACGCCCCTGCGATCATCGTGAACAACGAGAAGCGCATGCTCCAGGAGTCCGTGGACGCCCTGTTCGACAACGGCCGTCGTGGTCGCCCGGTCTCTGGCCGTGGCGGTCGCCCGCTCAAGTCGCTCGCCGAGGCCCTCAAGGGCAAGCAGGGTCGTTTCCGTCAGAACCTGCTGGGCAAGCGTGTCGACTACTCCGGCCGTTCGGTAATCGTTACCGACCCCAAGCTGCTGCTGCACCAGTGCGGTCTGCCCAAGACCATGGCGCTGGAGCTCTTCAAGCCCTTCGTCATGAAGCGCCTGGTCGAGCTTGGCAAGGTCGAGAACATCAAGGGCGCCAAGCGCGCTATCGACCGCGGTGCCACCTTTGTGTGGGATATCCTCGAAGAGGTCATCGACGGCCGCGTCGTGCTGCTCAACCGCGCACCGACCCTGCACCGTCTGTCCATCCAGGCCTTTGAGCCGGTTCTGGTCGAGGGCAAGGCTATCCACCTGCACCCGCTGGTCTGCTCGCCCTTCAACGCCGACTTCGACGGCGACCAGATGTCTGTCCACGTGCCGCTGTCCAGCCAGGCTCAGGCCGAGGCCCGCGTGCTCATGCTCTCTGCGAACAACCTGCGCTCGCCGGCATCCGGCAAGCCGGTCAACATCCCCTCGCAGGACATGATCATCGGTGTGTACTACCTGACCCAGGTCCGCGACGGTCTGCCGGGCGAGAACCACGTGTTCGCCAGCTTCGACGACGCGCTGCACGCCTATGACCGCCGCTCCGAGGTCGACATGCAGGCCAAGATTCAGGTCCGCGTGTCCGCCGAGAACGCCAACGTCATCAACGAGGACGGCACCCGTATCTTCCGCGTCAAGAATGGCAAGAACGAGTTTGTCGACTACGACGTCACCGGTAACAAGACCGCACGCTTCGAGACCTCTATCGGTCGCATCATCTTCAACCGCCAGTGCCTGCCCGAAGACTACGAGTTCATGAACTACAAGATGGTCAAGGGCGACGTGGCCAAGCTGGTTGCCGACTGCTGCGATCGTTACCCCGAGGCCAAGGTCGGTCCGATCCTCGACGCCATCAAGTACTCTGGCTTCCACTACGCTACCCGCGCCGGCCTCACCATCTCGGTGTGGGACGCTCTCATCCCTGCCGAGAAGCAGGAGCTGCTCGACCGCGCCCAGGCTAACGTCGACCAGATCAACGAGTACTTCGAGGAGGGCTTCATCAACGAGACGGAGCGCCACATCGAAGTCGTTAACGAGTGGACCGCTTGTACCGACAAGGTCGCAGCGCTCATGCTCGACTTGTTCGACGAGGAGAACCCGCTCTACATGATGGCCGACTCCGGCGCCCGTGGTTCTAAGACCCAGCTGCGTCAGCTCGGCGGCATGCGTGGCCTGATGGCAGACATGTCCGGCGAGACGATCGACCTTCCCATTAAGGCGAACTTCCGCGAGGGTCTGCTGCCGCTCGAGTACTTCATTTCGACCTACGGCGCCCGTAAGGGCCTGGTCGATACCGCATCCCACACCTCGGACTCTGGTTACCTGACCCGTCGTCTGGTCGACGTGGCCCAGGACGTCATCGTCCGCGAGGAGGACTGCGGTACGCACGAGGGCGTCACCTACAACCTCATCATCCCCGGCACCACCGACCTCAACACCGACCTCGTCGGCCGTTGCTTCATTGAGGACGTCGTGGCTCCCGATGGCACCGTGCTTTTTGAGCAGGACGGCTACATCGAGAAGGTCGCTGACATCCAGAAGATGGTCGATGCCGGCCTTAAGAAGGTCAAGCTTCGCGCGCTGCTCACCTGCCGCTCCAAGTACGGCGTGTGCCAGAAGTGCTACGGCTGGGATCTTTCCACCCGTCGTCCGGTCGCCATCGGTACCGCGGTCGGCATTATTGCCGCCCAGTCCATCGGCGAGCCCGGTACGCAGCTTACGATGCGTACCATTCACTCCGGCGGCGTCGCTGGCGTCGACGATATTACGCAGGGTCTGCCTACGGTCAGCCGTATGTTCGATATCGTCGGCAACGTCAACGAGAAGATTCTGGGTCGCGAGGCCGAGCTGGCTCCGTACTCCGGTCACCTCTCGATTAAGCCCGAGAAGTCCGAGTACGTGCTGACGCTCACCGACTCCGAGGATCACACCCGTGTCCTCGATGAGCGCCGCGTTCCCGCTTCGGTGCGCTTCATGCCCGAGATCGAGGACGGCTGCGAGGTTCGCGCCGGCGACCAGATCACCAAGGGCTTCGTCAACTTCCGCAACCTGCGCAAGCTGACCGACATCGAGTCGACGATGCACACCTTCGTCGAGAGCGTCAAGGACGTCTACACCAGCCAGGGCGTCGACCTGAACGACAAGCACATCGAGGTGCTCGCACGTCAGATGCTGCGTCGCGTTCAGATCACCAACCCCGGCGACTCCAAGTACCTGCTTGGTCAGTACGTCGACCGCTACGAGTTCGCTGACGAGGTCGAGCGCGTTGCCCGTCTGGGCGGTCAGGCTCCTGTTGCCGAGCCCGTCATCCTGGGTACGCTCAAGGTCGCGTCCAACATCGACTCCTGGCTGTCGAGCGCTTCGTTCATCCGTACCGCCGGTGTCCTTACCGAGGCTGCCATCGAGGGCAAGGTCGACCATCTGCTCGACCTTAAGTCCAACGTCATCGTCGGTAAGAAGATCCCGGCTGGTACCGGCCTCAAGCCGTACGCCAACGCCAAGCTGACGTATCGCACGGCCGATGGCTATGTCGACATCGATGGCCCGGCTTCGCCCAACGCCAAGTCGCTGCCCGAGTGGGCTCCTGTGGAGCTCAAGGACCTGGACGAGCAGCTCCCGCAGCAGCTCGACTGGGCCGGCTACGACGAGTTCGGTGGTGCTGACGGTTCGTTCACCCGCAACGGCCACACCATCTCCGCCGAGAAGGCTCGCCTGTACCTGTTCGACGACCTGGGCGTGTCGCAGCGCTGGACCAACAAGTTCAGCGAGGTCGGCATCGAGACGGTCGGCGACCTAGTCGGCAAGTCCGAGGAGGATCTGCTGCGCATCGATGGCATCGGTGCCAAGGCGATCGAGGAGCTCCGTGACGGTCTGGAGGCCCACGACCTGCTCTACATCCTCGAGAACAACGACGACGTTGCCGACGAGGAAGACCTCTCGCAGCTGCTGCAGATGGTCTTTAGCCCCGACGGTCCGGACGACATCCTGCTGGGCACCTCCGCCGCGCCGACGCATCACGCCGACGCCGACGAGGAGCTCCTGGGCGCCCCGATCGACGACAAGAAGGCTCCCGCCAACGGTGCCATCAACGAGGACATGGCTTCCCTCGACGAGCTACTCAACCAGCTCGTAGACACCGACGACGCCGAAGAGGCCAAGGACAACGACGAGGAGTAATTAGTTCCGCCGTTCTAACGAACGGCGGCGACCTCCGTCGCTGCGCGGCCCCCAGAGCTACAATCTGTCATTCAAAAGGCAGGGCATGACCAGAAGGTCAATGCCCTGCCTTTTTCATGCCACCTTGTACGCTCTGGGGGCCGCTCGCTTGCGTATGCTCAACCTGTTGCGTTCCGTTGATCCCTTGCCAAAAAGGGATAGGTTTATTTTGGTAGTTTTTCCTGCTTGAATTTGAAACATTCCGTTTGGTCAAAGCGTATCTATGGTGAGGGCCTCACCAAGAATTATTAACGTCACCGGGAGGTGATTATGGAAGAACAAGCATTTAGACAGGCGGTTGAAGATCACCGGGATGTCGTGTTCCGAATCGCATTGACGTACCTGTGCGATCGCGCCGATGCCGACGATGTTGCGCAAGACGTCTTTCTGAAGTTACTCAAAAGCGACACGCAATTTGAAAGCTGGGAACATCTTCGTCGATGGCTTATCCGGGTCACGATCAATGAATGCAAATCGCTCTTTCGAAAGCCATGGAGGCGTGTGGAGGATATTGAGAACCTGGCCGAGTCGCTTTCGACAGCGCAGGAGGAGACCAAGGCGGTCCTGTCAGACGTTATGCGGCTTCCGGAGCGATTCCGTGTTCCCATCGTGCTCTATTACTATCTGGGCTTCTCGACTTCAGAGATTGCCGAGTTGCTGCACGTACCAGCCGCGACCGTTCGAACGCGTTTAGCTCGCGGCAGATCGAAACTCAAGTTCATCCTAGAGGAGGGCGACCGTGAAATCCAACCAAATCAAGCAGGCCTTCGAGTCCGTCCAAGCCGATAGCGATCTTGCTGACCGTGTTCTTTATGCCGCTGCTGGTGAGCCGCTTCGCCGAAAGGGTCACGCGAAGCCTCTGTATGTTGCCGTGATCGGATGCCTTGCCGGAGTGCTGGCGACCGGAGGGGTCGCCTACGCTGTTGTCAATTCCAGTTATTTTGCCTCTGCCTGGGGAAACCATGGCAACGGAGAGTCCGTTACCTGGACAAATGGCGGCTCGTCGGGGACGAAATATACCTACACCAGAGAGTTTGGTGATGGTATCGCGCCCCAAAGCCTGGAGGGTGCAGTCCAGAAGGTCAATCTGTCCGTCGAGGGCAACGGCTATACGCTCGACATTCATGAGATGGCAATCGACGAGAACGGTTGCGGTGCTGTGACGTTTACATTGTCCAATCCGAATGGCGTTAACTACTACAAGCCGGCGGCAGAGCTTGGCGAACTTGTTCTCTATGGTGAAGAAGAAGGGGGCGTCAGTACACCCAGCATGAACTTCGGCGAGGAATGGGCTGATACACGCTGCACCATTGATAAAGACACATCAAGCGACACGGTCATTAACGGCACGATGTACTTTGCATCTTGGAATCGCGATCGAGATTTACGACATGCGGTCACCTGGAATATCAGTTGGACGGAGGGCAAAGGTGAGGATGCGAAGGTGATCGAGGTATCGACGCCAGAGTTTAACGTCGGAGCGCACGTCGATACAAAAGAACTCCGCTCCGATGACTCGCCTCTCGAGATCAGTCCGTTTTCCATCCAGACGCACATCGATGATCTGGGCTATGAAGCAGTTGATCATAAACTGACCGTCACCTACAAGGATGGGTCAGAGCAGATTATCGAAGATGACGACGCAGGGGCGTACAATTTCTATGTTTCGATGGGACGCAATAGCGGAGAGAACATTTGGGTGCCAACGAAGTTGATTGATGTCGACCAAGTGGTTTCAGTAACGCTCGAAGGCACACGCTGCACTTCAACAGGGGGCGCCGAAACGTCGGAACCCTTTACCATCGTCTATTCGTAAGATTTGGGGCCGCTTTCTACTAGGGGAAGCGGCCTTCTTTGCGGTAAATGGGCGGTTAGACCGCACGATATTCGCCTGCATTCCTGAAGTATGCGGCAAAATCTTGATGGGTCGACCACACCGTATATGCTCAAGCGCTCTACCTGCGGGTTTATTATCGCAAAACCCCGGTGCGCTCGGCGGGTCCAGAATTTGCCGCATACTTCCGAAAGCGCCGCCGATTTCCATGCGACAGGTGAGAGCAGATCACCGTTGGAGCGCGACGTTTCCCCAGATAAAACCGACCAAAATAAACCTGTCCCGTTTTGGCAGGTAACGTTGCCCCGACGAGCGCGTTGGATCCCCGGCCCGGGCGGCGCGGGGTTAAGTTTGTCGCGAGTTCCGCACGAGCCGGAGAGCACTTAATGTGCTCTCCGTGCGAGCCAGGACTGTAGAGCAGCAAACTTAAGCCAGGGCCGCCCGGCCCGGGAATCCGCCCTTATGCGCAGGAGGAGATTCCTTTTATGGAGGCTTTGCGGAAATATAGCTATTTTGGGATACGCCCGGCGGCGTGGTCTGTTGACGGCACAGCTAACGGCACGTATCCTATCGAACTGCGTGTTTCGTAGGGGGATGCTGACCCCTCGATTCAAGCCGTTGCACTTTACAGAAAGCTGGAATCATTCGAGAAGGAGTACGCTTTGCCTACTATTAACCAGCTGGTTCGCCAGGGCCGTCGTTCCGTGCCCAAGAAGTCCAAGAACGCTGCTCTGCAGCACAACTCCCAGAAGCGCGGCGTGTGCACCCGCGTCTTCACCACGAGCCCCAAGAAGCCGAACTCGGCTCTTCGTAAGGTTGCCCGTGTTCGCCTTGTCAACGGCATCGAAGTTACTGCTTACATCCCGGGTGAGGGCCACAACCTGCAGGAGCACTCCATCGTGCTCGTCCGCGGCGGTCGTGTCCGTGACCTCCCTGGTGTCCGTTATCACGTCATCCGTGGCGCCTACGACGCTGCTCCGGTCCAGAACCGTATGCAGGCCCGTTCCAAGTACGGTGCTAAGCGCCCCAAGGCTAAATAAGCCAGATAACGTTTTGATACTTTCGCCGTGTGCCGTCTTGAGCGCCGCACGGTAGACACTTAAGGAGATTTCACATGCCGCGTCGTGCAGCAGCTAATCGTCGTGAGGTTCAGCCTGACGCCGTTTACAACAACCGCCTGGTGACTCAGCTCATCAACAAGGTCCTTCTTGACGGCAAGAAGGCCACCGCTGAGCGCATCGTTTACACCGCTTTCGAGATCGTTGCCGAGAAGTCCGAGGGTGGCGACGCTCTCGCTACCTTCAAGAAGGCTATGGACAACGTCAAGCCCACGCTCGAGGTTAAGCCCAAGCGTGTCGGTGGCGCTACCTATCAGGTCCCGATGGAGGTCAACTCCCGTCGTTCCACCGCTCTGGGTATCCGCTGGATCGTCAACTTCTCCCGCGCTCGCAAGGAGAAGACCATGGCCGAGCGTCTCGCCAACGAGATCCTCGACGCTTCCAACGGCCTGGGCGCTTCCGTCAAGAAGCGTGAGGACGTCTTCAAGATGGCCGAGGCCAACCGCGCGTTCTCTCACTATCGTTGGTAAGTTAAGGTAAGGAACTAACATGGCTAAGCCTAAGTACAAGCTTTCCGATACCCGTAACATCGGCATCATGGCTCACATCGATGCCGGTAAGACCACCACGACCGAGCGTATTCTTTACTACACCGGTAAGACCCACAAGATCGGTGAGGTCCATGAGGGCGCTGCCACCATGGACTGGATGGTTCAGGAGCAGGAGCGCGGCGTAACCATTACCTCCGCTGCTACCACGTGCTTCTGGAACAAGGACGGTAAGGACTACCGCATCCAGATCATCGACACCCCGGGCCACGTTGACTTCACCGCCGAGGTCGAGCGCTGCCTGCGCGTCCTCGATGGCGCTGTCGCCGTCTTCGACGCCGTTGCCGGCGTTCAGCCCCAGTCTGAGACCGTTTGGCGTCAGGCTTCTACCTTCAACGTTCCCCGCATCGCCTTCATCAACAAGTATGACCGCGTGGGCGCTGACTTCTTCAACGCTATCGAGACCATGAAGGATCGTCTCGACGCTAACGCCGTGGCCGCTCAGGTCCCGATGGGCGCCGAGGACAACTTCTGGGGCGTCATCGACCTGGTCACCATGACCGCATGGGACTTCAAGGCCGACGAGAAGGGCATGACCTACCCCGAGCCGATGGACGAGATCCCGGCTGAGTTCGCCGACATCGCTGCCACCAAGCGCGAGGAGCTCCTCGACGCTGCTGCCAGCTTTGACGACGAGCTCATGGAGAAGATCCTCATGGAGGAGGACTTCACCGTCGAGGAGCTCAAGGCTGCTCTGCGTAAGGGCGTTCTGGCCAACGAGCTCAACCTCGTCTTCGTGGGCTCCGCCTACAAGAACAAGGGCGTCCAGGAGCTGCTCGACGCTGTCGTCGACTACCTGCCCAGCCCGCTCGACGTTGAGGCCGTCACCGGTACCGATCCGGACACCGGCGAGGAGATCCAGCGTCATCCTTCCTTCGACGAGCCCTTCTCCGGCCTGGTCTTCAAGATCATGACCGACCCGTTCGTCGGTAAGCTCACCTACGTCCGCGTTTACTCCGGCCGCGCTGAGTCCGGCTCCTACGTGGTCAACGCTTCCAACGGTCAGCGCGAGCGCCTCGGCCGCATTCTCGAGATGAACGCCGCCGAGCGTATCGACCGTGACGACGCTGCCGCCGGCGACATCGTCGCTTGCGTCGGCTTCAAGAACTCCACCACTGGTGACACCCTGTGCGCCGAGGGCAAGGAGATCGTCCTCGAGAAGATCGAGTTCGCTAAGCCCGTTATCGACGTTGCCATTGAGCCCAAGACCAAGGCCGAGCAGGACAAGATGTCCCTGGCTCTGACCAAGCTCGCCGAGGAGGACCCGACCTTCCAGGTGTCCACCAACCACGAGACCGGCCAGACCATCATCGCCGGCATGGGCGAGCTGCACCTCGAGATCATCGTCGACCGTCTGCTCCGTGAGTTCAAGGTTGACGCTAACGTTGGTAAGCCCCAGGTTGCCTACCGCGAGACCGCTGGTCACGACGTCGAGAAGGCTGAGGGCAAGTTCGTCCGTCAGTCCGGTGGTCGCGGTCAGTACGGCCACGCCGTCATCAAGCTCGAGAAGATGGAGGAGGGCTTCGGCTACGAGTTCGTCAACGCTATCGTCGGCGGCGTCGTGCCCAAGGAGTACATCCCGTCCATCGACAAGGGCATCCAGGAGGCCCTGAACACCGGTGTTATCGCCGGCTTCCCGGTCCTCGACGTTAAGGTCACCCTGTTCGACGGTTCTTACCACGAGGTCGACTCCTCCGAGGCCGCCTTTAAGATCGCCGGTTCCATGGCTATCAAGGACGCCCTCAAGAAGTCCGATCCGCAGCTGCTCGAGCCGATCATGGCTGTCGAGGTCGAGACCCCCGAGCAGTACATGGGCGACGTTATGGGCAACCTCTCCGGTCGCCGCGGCAAGATCGAGGGCATGGAGGATCGCAAGAACAGCAAGCTCATCCGTGCCAAGGTGCCGCTGGGCGAGATGTTCGGTTACGCTACCGACCTTCGCTCCCAGACCCAGGGCCGTGCATCCTACACGATGCAGTTCGACTCTTATGAGCCCGCGCCCAAGTCCATCGTGGACGAGGTCATGAGCAAGAACGCCTAAGTTCGAGCTCCCTGTTACGTAATCCGCGAGAACATCTCTCGCACTCTTTGGAGGTTTAAGTTGGCTACCCAGAAGATCCGCATTCGCCTCAAGGGCTATGATCACGAGGTCGTCGATCAGTCCGCGAAGCTCATCGTCGAGACCGCTCAGAAGACCGGCGCTCGCGTTTCCGGTCCTGTCCCCCTGCCCACCGAGCGCAACCTGTACACGGTTATCCGCTCGCCGCACGTGAACAAGGACTCCCGTGAGCAGTTCGAGATGCGCACCCACAAGCGCCTCATCGACATCCTTGACCCCACCTCGGGCACCGTTGATTCGCTCATGCGTCTCGACCTCCCCGCTGGCGTCGACATCGACATCAAGCTCTAAGCGATATCGCTCATAGCTTACAGAGCCCCGCTGTCATTACGGCAGCGGGGCTCTTTTGTTTGGCATGATGGGTTTGGATCGCCGGGTAAGGCTGCCGAACGGCTGGCTGTGGCGACCTACTCACTCAAGGGGCGCAATGACGCCTCCTCAAAATGGAAGGATCGCAAGCCGTCTTCTGTTTCGATGCACGCGCGACCAAAGGCATCGACGGTTTTAAAGATGCCGCGTGCCAGCTCGTCTCCAGCGGGTGAGCGGGCGATAACGTGCTTCCTAATCCAATTGAGGTGAGCGATATATTCGTCGTGGACGGGCGCGATCGGACCGGCGTCTTTTTCCTTGGCGTTGAGGCGCTCTGCCCAGGCATCTACAGCGTCTATAACTGCGTGATAGACCTCATCGAGGAGCATGTCGACGGCAGGAACGTTCTCGTTAAGGTCCGAGAGGCCAATTGCCGCCAGGCCGCCATCGGGCACCTCTTGGGGCGCATAGTTCACATTGACACCAATGCCACAGACGGCGAAAGGTTTGCCTTCGTTATCGCGTGCGGCCTCGACCAGAATGCCGCCGAGTTTGCGTCCACGCGCGACCAGGTCGTTGGGCCATTTGAGGCCAATCTCGTTTGCAAGACCCTGTTTTTCGAGCGCCTCGAGCACCGCTAGGCCGCTGACGGCAGCAAGACCAGAGTACTTCGCAGGATTAACGCATGGACGCAGGACAATCGAAAGCAATAGGTTGCCGGCGGTTGAATCCCACTTGTGGCCGCGCCGGCCGCGTCCTGCTGTCTGAGCCCGGGCGGCAAGTCCTGTGCCGTGCGGCGCTCCCTGTTTTCCTGCTTCGAGCAGGTCATCGTTGGTCGATCCGGTTACGTCGACTATCGTTAATTTGGCATCCATAACGGCTGCTACCTCCTTAATGAATAAGTGAATAACGCAATGGTGTCGAGAGAGACACAATGTGAAGCCTTTGTCGCATTTGGACAATTTAATGTTAACACGTTAACAACGACTGAAATGCGCTATCCTCTCTTGGTCGATGTAAACACGTCAACAACTCAAAGGAGGTTAGTGATGGGTTTCACGATTCTTGGAACAGGCTCGGCGCTTCCTAAGCGCAGCGTTTCCAATGACGAGCTGTCCGAGTTCCTCGATACCTCGGATGAGTGGATTTTTACCCGCACAGGTATCAAGAGCCGCCATGTATGCACCACCGAGTCACTTGACGACCTTGCCGTAGCGGCGAGCGAGCGGGCACTCCAGGTGTCCGGAATCGACGCGAGCCAGCTGGATTTGATCGTCTGCTCGACGACGACGGGTGACCACCTTGTTCCCGCTGAGGCGTGTGCCGTTGCTGAGCGACTGGGCGCGACGTGCCCTGCTTTCGATGTCTCGGCTGCCTGCGCCGGCTTCGTATTTGCGCTCGATGTCGCCGAGGGCTATATCGCCCGAGGACGAGCCAAGCATGTGCTTGTCGTTGCCGCCGAGCAGATGACGCGCGCGCTCGACTGGACCGACCGCGCCACCTGTGTGCTCTTTGGCGATGGGGCAGGCGCCGCGGTGATTGAGGCTGGGGGAGACAGCCCCCTTGCCGTTGAGCTTTCGACGGCGCCCGACGTCGAGACGTTGTGCGTTCCCGGTCTGGTCGGCACCTCGCCGTTTAAGGCCTCCGCAGATAGCGAGAGCGTGCTGTCCATGAATGGCCGCCGCGTGTTCAAGTTCGGCGTCAACGCGATTTGCGACACGGTCCATAAGCTTGCGAGCGATGCGGGCATTTCGGTCGAGGACATCGACCATTTTGTATTCCATCAGGCTAACGAACGAATCCTGAGTCAGGCGGTCAAGCGCCTCGGTGTGCCAGACAAGCGCGTGGTTCGAACGCTGCGCGAGACCGGCAACATTTCGAGCGCATGCATTCCGCTTGCCCTCGACCGGCTGGCAAACGCCGGTGCACTTCACACGGGCGACACCATCGCCCTCGTTGGATTTGGCGCCGGTCTGGATATAGGTGGCTATCTACTTCGTTGGAAGTAGTCGCACATAGGAAATAAAAACGCCCCTAGGGCACAAACAAAGGAGAACTACCATGGCAGATCAGAAGACCTTCGAGCGCGTTTGCGATGTTATCCGCGAGACCGCCGGTCTTGACGACGTCGAGATGAAGCCCGAGTCCACGCTCGAGGAGATTGGTCTCGACAGTCTGGGCACCGTCGAGATCCTCGTCGCCGTTGAGGACGAGTTTGGCATCCAGCTCGATACCGAGGAGAACCCCAAGACGGTCGGCGAGTTCGCCGATACGGTCGAGGCGGCATTGGAGAAGTAGAGATGCTCAAGACTCCTCTCTGCGATCTGCTCGGCATCGAAAAGCCCGTGTTCCAGGGCGGTATGGCCTGGATCGCCGACGCCTCGCTGGCGTCCGCAGTGTCCGAGGCGGGCGGCTTAGGGATTATCGCGGCCATGAACGCCGACGCCAACTGGCTGCGCGACCAGATTCATGAGCTGCGCGCCAGGACGGATAAGCCCTTTGGCGTCAACGTCATGCTCATGAGCCCGTTTGCCGACGAGGTCGCGCGGGTCGTGATTGACGAGCGGGTGCCGGTCGTCGTGACGGGTGCCGGCAATCCCACCAAGCACATGAAGGCGTGGAACGAGGCGGGCATCAAGGTCATCCCGGTCGTTGCCTCGGTGGCGCTGGCGCGCCTCGTGGCGCGTCGTGGAGCCACTGCCGTGGTTGCCGAGGGTACCGAATCAGGCGGCCATATTGGCGAGACCTCGACGATGGCACTGGTGCCGCAGGTTGTCGATGCGGTCGATATTCCCGTGGTTGCGGCTGGCGGTATCGCCGATGGCCGCGGCGTGGCGGCCGCCTTTATGCTGGGCGCCGC
The DNA here is from genome assembly GCA_938023905.1 of uncultured Collinsella sp. Lineage (GTDB taxonomy): Bacteria > Actinomycetota > Coriobacteriia > Coriobacteriales > Coriobacteriaceae > Collinsella. The sequence goes on from CALJCO010000096.1 coordinate 15,293, forward strand.
CGGCGTGCAGGTGGGTACGCGCTTTCTGATCGCAGATGAGTGCACCGTATCGGAGCAGTACAAGGAGATGGTCCTGAAGGCCAACGACACCTCGACGCGTGCGACCGGCCGCTCGACGGGACACCCGGTGCGTGCCCTCAAGAGCCCCTTCACCAACGCCTACGCCAAGAGCGAGGCGGCGGGCGTAAGCGTCGAGGAACTCGGGGCCATGGGCACGGGCGCCCTTCGCAAGGCCGCCAAGGACGGCAATTACGAAGAGGGCTCGTTTTTGTGTGGACAGATTGCCGGCATGGTCAACGAGCGCCAAAGTGCACGTGAAATCGTTGACGACCTGGTCGATGGCGCCGAGCACGTCCTGAAGGGTGCGTGCGCATGGGTGGCGTAGCGTTTCTGTTTGCCGGCCAGGGCGCCCAGCACCCCGCGATGGGCGTCGACCTCATCGAGGCATCGCCGGCCGCCGCCGAGGTGTTCGCCATTGCCGACGAGGTGCGCCCGGGGACCAGTGAGCAGTGCCGAAGCGCCTCCAAGGAGGAACTCTCGCAGACCGAGAACACGCAGCCGTGCGTGTTCGTTCACGATCTGGCAGCGGCTGCCGCCCTGCGTGAGCGCGGCGTGGTACCTGCCGCCTGTGCGGGTTTTTCGCTTGGCGAGGTCGCCGCGCTCACCTTTGCGGGGGCGTTCGATACGCGAGCGGGCTTTGAACTCGTGTGCGAGCGCGCGGCGCTGATGGCCGCGGCTGCCGAGCGCCATCCGGGCGGCATGCGCGCCGTCATCAAGCTCGATGCGGCGCAAGTCGAGAACCTGGCAAAACAGGCCGGCGAGGACTGCTGGCCGGTCAACTACAACAGTCCGCAGCAGACGGTTGTTGCCGGAGCGCCCGAGGCGCTGCAGGAGCTCGACGTCCTAGTAAAAGAGGCTGGCGGCCGCGCTATGAAAGTCGCGGTGTCGGGCGCATTTCATAGCCCCTATATGGCCGAGGCGACCTGTGGCCTTGCTGCATATATCGAGGCCGGTCACGCGCCGTCCCCGCTGCTGATTCCTGTTATGGCAAATATGACAGCGGCGCCCTATCCGGCCGACCCGCAGGCGGCAGCGGAGATGCTGGCCAACCAGGTGAGTCATGCCGTGCGCTGGGTCGACACGCTGCATGCTCTGCAGGATCAAGGCATCGATACGTTTATTGAGGTCGGCCCTGGCAAAACGTTGTCCGGCTTGGTCAAGCGTACGTTGAGCGACGTTCGCGTGTATTCGTGCGAAACGGCCGAGCAGGTCGCAGCTATTGCCGACGAGCTCGCATAGTCCACAGGGCTGTAACCCGAAAGGAATGACATGGGCAACTTGAACAACGGCGCGCTCGAGCGCAACGACTCACGTCGCGTGGCACTGGTCACGGGCGGCTCGCGGGGTATCGGCCGCGCCTGCGCTGTCGGTCTGGCGGAGGACGGCTTTGATATCGCCGTCGTCTATGCCGGCAGCGTCGATGCGGCGCGCAAGACGTGCGAAGCCTGTGAGGCGGTTGGCGCCACGGCACGCGCATATCAATGCGACGTGACCGATCCCGCTGCCGTCAACGCGTGCGTGGAAGCGGTCCTCAACGACTTTGGTTCCATTTGGGCGCTCGTCAACAACGCCGGCATCACCCGCGATGGCCTGCTCATACGCATGGGCGATGACGCATTCGATCGCGTGCTCGATGTCAATCTCAAGGGAACATTCAATATGACGCGCGCGCTCACCAAGACCTTTATGCGCCAGCGCGGCGGTTGCGTCGTCAACATGAGCTCGGTCGTGGGCCTGATGGGCAATGCCGGGCAAGCCAACTACGCTGCTTCCAAGGCGGGCGTGATAGGGCTTACCAAGGCGGTGGCGCGCGAGCTTGCGCCTCGTGGCGTACGAGCGAACGCGGTCGCCCCCGGGTTTGTCGAGACAGATATGACGGAAAAGCTCTCGGAGAAGGTGCGTACGGCAACCGAGGAACAGATTCCCCTTAAGCGCATGGCACGTCCCGAGGAAGTGGCCGGCGTGGTGCGCTTTTTAGCGAGCGATGCGGCTGCTTACATTACGGGCGAGGTCGTGCGCGTCGACGGCGGAATGGCGATGTAGAAACCAGGGCCGAAGAACGGCTTGGATGAGGAGACCATGATGGAACAGAGAGTTGCAATCACCGGCATCGGTGCCGTATCGCCGCTCGGCAACACCGCGCTTGCCACCTGGGCGGCCATGTGCGCCGGGACCTGTGGCATCGGCCCGATCACGCACTTCGATACCGATGCGTTTACCGTCAAGGTGGCGGCCGAAGTCAAGGGCTTTGACGGCAACGAGTACTTTGGCAAGCGTGACGCCAAGCATCTCGACCCCTGCGTTCAGTTTGCGCTGGTGGCTTCGGACGAGGCAATGCACGATGCGGGCTTTGATGCCGAAGGCGCCATCGATCGCGAGCGCCTGGGCGTTTACGTGGGGTCGGGCGTGGGCGGCATGCAGACGCTCGTCGACAACGTCCATACGATTGCCGACCGTGGGCCCCGCCGCGCATCGCCTTACATGATCGCGATGATGATCCCCAACATGGCATCGGGCAATATCGCAATCCGTCACAAGGCAAAGGGACCGACCCTGCCAGTCGTGACTGCGTGCGCGACCTCGGCCCATGCGGTGGGCGAGGCGTTCCGTGCTATTAAGCACGGCTATGCCGACGCGATCCTCGCGGGCGGTGCCGAGGCGGCCATTATCCCCGATGCTGTTGCAGGCTTTACGTCCTGCCGCGCATTGACCACCAACCCCGATCCCGCGACGGCCTGCCGCCCGTTCGACGCAGACCGCGATGGCTTTGTGATGGGTGAGGGCGCCTGCGTGCTGGTACTCGAGAGCATGGAGCATGCGCAGGCGCGTGGTGCGCACGTTTATGCCGAGGTCGTGGGCTACGGCAACACCGATGATGCCTATCACATTACGAGCCCCGACCCCGATGCCGCCGGCATTGCCCGTGCGATATCGCTGGCGGTGGCCGAGGGCGACGTCAAGCCTTCCGAGGGTCTCTACATCAACGCCCACGGTACCTCGACCAAGCTCAACGATTCGTCCGAGACGACAGGCATTAAGCGGGCGCTTGGCGAGGACGCGGCACGCGCCGCGCACGTCTCGTCGACCAAGTCGATGACCGGGCACATGATCGGTGCCACGGGTGCCATCGAGGTCATGGCCTGTGCCATGGCGCTCGAGCAGGGCGTGGTGCCCCCGACCATTAACTACCACACGCCCGATCCCGCCTGCGATCTTGATTACACGCCCAATCGCGCGGTTCGCGCCGACCTTACCTGGGCGCTTTCGACCAACCTGGGCTTTGGCGGGCACAACGCCGCCATCGCGCTGCGTAGATATACGAGGAGCTAGAGCATGGATTCCAAAAGACTTGCCGAGATAGCCGATGTGATGGAGGACCGCGGCCTCACGCGCGTGCGTGTTGAGGAGCCCGATGGCACCGCGGTCGAACTCGAGCGCGCGAGTGCGGCGCAGCCGGTTGCCGTGCCCATGCCTATGCCGAGCGCCATGGCCGCTCAAGTTGCAGCTCCCACAGTCGCGCCTGCCGCACCGGAACCCGCCGCGCAGACACCTGCCGCCGCGCCGGAGCCCAAGGGCACCGAGGTAACCGCTCCCATGGTCGGCGTTTTCTATGCTGCCCCGGCGCCGGGCGACGAGCCGTTTGTGCACGTGGGCTCCAAGGTCAAGGCCGGCGAGACCCTCTGCATCATCGAGGCCATGAAGGTTCTCAACGAGGTGACGGCAGAGGCAGACGGCGAGGTGCTCGAGATCTGCGTGGCCGACGGCGACCTCGTGGAGTTTGGCAGCTGCCTCATGAGGATCGGATAGGTGATATCCATGAACAAAGAAGAGCTCAAGAAGCTGTTGCCGCATCGCGAGCCGATGCTTTTGCTCGACGAGGCCGAGCTGGTGGGCGACGAGGCCCACGGCAAGATTACGATCACGGGCGACGAGTACTTTTTGCAGGGGCATTTTCCGGGAAACCCGGTCGTCCCCGGCGTGATTCAGTGCGAGATGCTCGCCCAGAACTGCTGCGTGCTGCTGATGGGCGATGAGGAGGCGCGCGGCGCGACGCCGTTCTATACGAGTCTGGACAAGGTGCGCTTTAAGCGTCCGGTGCGCCCGGGCGACACGGTGGATCTGGTGTGCTCCATCACGCGTGCGCGCGGGCCGTTCCGCTTTGCGACGGGTACCGCGAGCGTCAACGGTGAGGTTTGCTGCCGCGCCGATATGTCTTTTGCACTCATGCACGAAAGTTAAGGAAGGCTTCATGTTCGACAAAGTGCTCATCGCCAACCGCGGCGAAGTCGCGGTCCGTGTTATCCGCGCGTGCCGCGATATGGGCATCAAGACCGTCGCCGTTTATTCCACGGCCGATGCGGACGCGTTGCACGTGCAACTTGCCGACGAGGCGTATTGCATCGGCGGCCCGCGTCTTGCCGAGAGCTACCTCAACGACGATGCTGTGCTCACCTGTGCCGTAAAGTCGGGGGCAAAGGCGATCCATCCTGGCTACGGTTTCTTTTCCGAGAAGGCGAGCTTCGTGCGCGACTGCGACAAGTACGGTCTGGCGTTTGTCGGTCCCTCGGCCGAGGTCATCGACAGCATGGGCGACAAGGACGCCGCACGCCGAACGGCCGCTGCCGCGGGCGTGCCCATCGTGCCGGGCTGCGATTTGCTCAAAAGCCCCGAGGAGGCGACGGCCGAGGCCGAGCGCATTGGCTGCCCCGTGCTTATTAAGGCGCGTGCAGGTGGTGGCGGTCGCGGCATTCGCAAGGTCGAGCGCGTGGAAGATGCGGCAAAGGCGTTCATCGAGGCGCGTGCCGAGGGCGAGGCCGTTTTTGGCGACGGCGAATGCTACATGGAGAAGTTCGTCGCGCCTGCGCACCACGTTGAGGTGCAGATTATGGCCGATAAGCAGGGCCATGTGTTTTCGCTCGGCGAGCGCGAGTGCTCGGTGCAACGCCGCAACCAAAAGCTGATCGAGGAGAGCCCCGCGCCGTGCCTCGACGGACACGACGACATTCGTGCTCGCATGCACAAGGCAGCGCGTGACTTGGCTCGTGCCGTCGGCTACGAAGGAGCCGGTACCATCGAGTTCCTGTATTCGGACGACGGCAATTTCTACTTTATGGAAATGAACACGCGCTTGCAGGTAGAGCATCCGGTTACGGAGTTTGTGACCGATACCGACTTGGTCAAGTGGCAGCTGCGCGTGGCAGCCGGCCAGCCTCTGCCCTTTGAGCAGGAGGACATGCCGGTCCGCAACCACGCCATGGAGTGCCGCATCAATGCCGAAACGCCGGACTTTCTGCCGTCATGCGGAACGGTCACCGCGTTGCGTGTGCCGGGTGGTCCGCGCGTGCGCTGGGATTCCGCCATGTTTACCGGTGCGAACGTTCCGCCGTACTACGACTCCATGCTCGGCAAGCTCATCGTGTGTGCGCCCACGCGTGACGGCGCCATTCGCAAGATGCGTTCGGCCCTGGGCGAGCTCGTGATTGAGGGCGTGAGCGAAAACAGCGAACTGCAGCTCGACGTGCTGGCAAACGACGAGTTCTTGTCGGGCATGTATCACACCGATCTGATGGGGCATCTCTATGCTGATGAATAGAAAAGCGAAGACGGTCAACGTCCTCGAGGGGCCGATAACCGAGTCGTGCGCCGAGTTTCCCGCGCGCCACGTGTTTGTCAAGTGCCCGGAGTGCCGCCGTGTGATCGATGAGGCGCGCCTGCACGACAACCTCGAGGTCTGCCCTCGTTGCGGCAAGCACTTTCGCGTGAGCGGGCGCGACCGTATGCGCATGACGGTCGACGAGGGCACGTTTGAGGAATGGGATGCTAATCTGGCGTCGGAGGACTTCCTCTCGTTTCCCGGTTATGCCGACAAACTCAAGAGCGTGAGCGAGCGTTCGGGCGAGCGCGATGCCGTTGTGTGCGGCAGGGGCAAAATCCGCGGTTGCGATACGGCGCTCTTCTTTATGGACGCCAACTTTATGATGGGCTCGATGGGCTCTGTGGTGGGCGAGAAGATCTGTCGCACATTTGAGCGTGCGACCGAGCTGGGATTGCCAGTTGTCGGCTTTACCGTTTCGGGCGGTGCGCGCATGCAAGAGGGCGTGACATCGCTTATGCAGATGGCCAAGATTTCTGCGGCGGTTAGGCGCCACAGCGAGGCGGGCGGTCTGTATATCACGGTGCTCACCGACCCCACGACCGGAGGCGTAACCGCGAGCTTTGCCATGGAGGGCGACATTATCCTGGCCGAGCCCGATGCCCTAACGGCATTTGCCGGCCCGCGCGTGATCGAGCAAAACATGCACAAGCGCCTGCCCAAGGGGTTCCAGCGCTCCGAGTTTTTGCTGGAGCACGGTTTTTGCGATGCCGTTGTTCCGCGTGGCGAGATTGCGCTCACGGTAGGCGAGCTGCTGGCGCTGCACGAAGGGCACGCGCCCGGCCTGGGGGCACCGCATGAGATCGTGCATACGGGTCGCCGCGGCAAAAAGCTGGGACACTTGTTTAAGCACTCGGCGGCACCAAAAACCGCGCTCGAGATTGTCAAGCAGACCCGCTCGGCAGATCGTGCCACGGCGGGCGAGATGATCTCGCTGGGCTTGGACGGATTTGTGGAGCTGCATGGAGACCGTTACTTTGGTGATGACGCTGCCGTGGTGGGTGGCATTGGCTGGAAAGACGGACGCCCCGTAACGGTTATCGCCATCGAGCGCGGCACCACGACCAAAGAGCGTATGCGCCGCAACTTTGGCATGGCGCATCCCGAGGGCTACCGCAAAGCGCGTCGCCTTATGCGCCAGGCCGAAAAGTTTGGTCGACCGGTTCTGTGCCTGGTCGATACTTCGGGCGCGTTTTGCGGCATCGGTGCCGAGGAGCGCGGTCAGGGCGAGGCGATTGCCCAGAATCTCATGGAGATGAGCGGCCTTAAGACGCCGATTGTCTCGGTGGTGACAGGCGAGGGCGGCTCTGGTGGCGCGCTGGCGCTGTCCGTGGCCGACCGCATCCTGATGCTCTCGAGCTCGGCCTATTCGGTCGTGAGCCCCGAGGCCTGTGCGTCGATCCTGTGGAAGGATACCGAGCGCGCGAATGAGGCCGCCGAGGCGCTTAAGCTCACGGCCCCCGATCTGTTGGCGCTCGGCATCATCGACGGCATTGTCGACGATAGGGGCCTGTCACATGAGGAGATTGCCGGTGCCGTCATGTCCTCGGCATTTGTAGCCTTCGATACGCTTGGGCGGTTCGACGATGCGACCCTCACAAACCTCCGCTACGAAAAGTACCGCGCAATCGGTCGGTACCGCACGATGTGACAAAGGGACAGTCCGCATGTCACATTGGGAAAGGCGTTCCATGCCACAAGTTTCTAACACCTCGTTTGCAACGACGGTCTCATCAAACGCCATGGCCGTGGTGGACTATCTGTCCAAAAGCATGATGTCGGCGCTGCCGTTTATTGTCTGTGCGGCGTTGTTCCGCACCGTCGCCGTCATTATGGGCGAAGGCATGCTGGGCCTGTGGTCTGCCGATTCCGAAATCTATCGCATGTTCTACAGTTGGCTCTATAACGCCGGCTACTACTTTTTGCCCATCTATCTTGGTTGGGCGGCCGCCCGCCAGCTCGGTTGCTCGGAGCAGCTGGGCATGATGCTGGGCGGCGTATTGATTGCGCCTGATCTGCTTAAGCTCGTCGATGCCGCATCGACGACGGGGGCATCGATGACTTCCGTGTATGGTCTGCTTCCCGCGCCGGTCAATGATTACACGACGACTGTTATTCCGGTTCTCATCTCGGTGCCCGTGCTATGGCGAGTGGAGTGCTTCTTTCAGCGCGTTATCCCTAAGGCCGTGGCGTTTTCGTTCGTTCCGTTTGCAACCATGCTCGTCATGGTTCCGGTTTCGCTGTGTATTACGGCGCCGGCGGGCAGCTATCTGGGCATGCTGTTGGGCCAGCTTATGTTTATGCTTGGCAATTCCGGTGGCATCGTGTCGCTGCTCACGCTCATGGGGCTTGCCGCGGGCTGGGAGTTTCTTAAGATCGCGGGTGTCAGCAACGTTGTCCTATCGCTCGCCTATGCGCAGTTTATGAGTGTGGGAACGGATTCGTGCATCCTGATCGCCGCGACGATGGCAACGTTCGCCGTTTGGGGCATGCCCTTTGGCGCGTCGCTCCGCGTTGCGGATAAGGACGAGAAGGCGCTCATGCTGGGCTATTCAATCTCGGGCGTGCTTGGCGGCGTAAGCGAGCCGGCGCTGTACGGTTGCGGCTTTAAATATGGCAGGTGCCTGACGTGCATGGCCATTGGCGGTGCCGTCGGAGGCCTTGTTGCGGCCGTGGGCCACGTTACGGCCTATACCATCGGCATGACGAATGTCCTTATGGTCATTGGCTTTGCCACGGGCGGCATCTCGAATCTGCTGTGGTGCTGTGCTGCCGGCGGTGTGGCATTTGCGGTGTCTGCGGCGCTGAGCTACTGCTTTGGCGTGGTGCCGGCGAAGGAGCAGGCGGCAGAAGACGGAGCCGATTCGCCCGAAACCTCGAAGAGCGTGGCCGAAGCAAGCGCATAAACCTGTGCGACAAAGGGAGATTTCTTTGTCATGTTCCAAGGCCGTGGCCCGTGCGGGTTGCGGCCTTTTTGTATCCGGAGGACAAAGTGGCTACACTACAATCCGTTTGAGCAATAGATATATAGGTAGTACCGTGGGGGCGGATATAGATGGTCGAGTGGATTGTTAAGCGCGCGCAGGGCGACCGCGCGTGCGTGGGCACGTTGACGGGCGTGGTGTGTATTCTCGCCAATGTGGCACTATGTGCTGCGAAGGGCGCAATTGGTGTGGTTTCGGGATCGGTTTCGATCGTGGCGGATGCCATGAACAACCTGTCCGATGCTAGCTCGAACATCGTGAGCGTGTTGGGCTTTAAGCTGGCGAGCAAGCCGGCCGACCCCGAGCATCCTTACGGCCACGGTCGCTACGAGTATCTCTCGGGTCTGGTCGTGGCGGCACTCGTACTGCTGATCGGCCTTGAGCTTATCAAGTCCTCGGTTGAGCGCGTCATTCACCCCGAGCCTGTCGAGTTCTCGCTTGCCCTGGTGGCAGTCCTGGCGCTTTCGATGGTTGTAAAGCTGTGGATGGCGGCCCTCAACCAAAAGCTCGGCGATCGCATTGAGTCCGAGACGCTGCATGCGACCGCGCAGGATTCCAAGAACGATGTTCTTGCTACGGGCGCCGTGTTAGCGTGCGCAATTGTTTCGCAGGTGACGCACATCAATCTTGACGCATGGGTCGGCCTTGCCGTTGGCGCCTATATTGGCTGGAGTGGTTTTGAACTCATCCAGGATACGGTGAGCCCGCTTTTGGGCCAGACGCCCGATCCTAAGCTGGTCAAGCACATTCGAGACAAGATCATGAGCTACCCCGGCGTTTTGGGCGTTCACGATTTGATGGTTCACGACTACGGCCCGGGCAGGAAGTTCGCAAGCGCGCACGCCGAGATGGCAGCCGAGGCCAGCCCGCTGGAAAGTCACGACACGCTCGATAACATCGAGCAGTCGTTTAGGAACGAAGACGGCATGATTGTCACACTTCACTACGACCCCATCGTGACCGACGATCCAAAGGTGGCGAGCATGCGCTTGCGCATCAACGCTATGGCTCAAGAGATTGATAGCCGCCTCTCGATCCACGACCTACGCTGTGTTCCGGGCCCCACGCATACCAACGTGATCTTTGACTGCGTACGTCCCTCGGATTTGGCGATGAGCGCCGAGGACCTGAAGCGCGCGCTGGCGAAACGGGTCGAATCGGAATATCCCAAGTCGGTCGCCAAGATCACGATCGACGAAGACTACACGATTGACGAAGACTACGTAGGCCATACCCACGAGTAAGGCTGTGCCGGCAAAGCAAGTTATACAGAAGGGGAGAGCATGAAGAAGCTGTATCTACTCCGCCACGGTCAGACAGAATTCAACGTTAAAAAGCTCGTCCAGGGTCGCTGTGATTCACCGCTCACCGACTTAGGCCGTCAGCAAGCCGGGATGGCAGCCGCATGGCTCAAAGCCCACGGCGTCGTCCCCGACAAAGTGGTCTCATCACCCTTAGGCCGAGCCATGGACACGGCAAGTCTCGTCGCAACCGAACTCCTCGGCCGGGATGCAGCAGTCGAGCCCTGCGAAGGCATCATCGAGCGCAGCTACGGCACCTTCGAAGAAGGCCCCCACGACGCCCTACCCACCGACGTCTGGGACCCCGGCGAGGACCTGATCCCATTTGGCGGAGAAGGAAGCCATGCCCTGCAGGAGCGCATGGTGGGCACCCTCACCAATCTCATGGGCGCCGAGGGCATCGAAACCCTCCTAGCAGTAAGCCACGGCAGCGCCAGCCGCCAATTCATCAAGGCTGCAGCCCCAGAGGGCTTCGAGCTCCCAACAAAACTCCCCAACTGCGCCATCATGATCTTCGATTTCGATGGGGAAAAGCTACAAGCAGAAGGCGAGCCAATGCAATGTAAGTTCACCCTCCAGCAAATAGTGGACCCCCAACAAAGTAATTAGCTGAGCGAGCAGAGTTAAGCAGACATCAACGTGTCGTCTCCCGAGCACGGCGGAGGGCCGGAGAAATATATTAAGGTCATCGCGAGTTCCGCACGCAAAGGAGAGCACTTAATGTGCTCTCCGTCTTGCGCAGGACTGTAGAGCAGGGACCTTAATATATTTCTCCGGCCCTCCGCCGTGCTCGGGAGCCATCCACGCACTTTACCTGCGTAAACAATGTGAGTGAAATATGAATCTCGATGGATACGCCCGCAGCCGTGTATACTAAACAGCTGTGTGAAACCAGGGGAGTATTCTGGCTGGACAAAATGCCTGCTTAATAGGGTTGTCAGGTAGTCCGGGCGTAATACAAGACTGGGGAGCACGTCGTGTAAGTAGTGGTCCTCTAGGGGCGTACGCTCGGTGGTGTACGCATTGTCCCAAGACCACGCGAGAGTTGGGATCATATCTTGATCAGCATGATTCTCGGCCGCAAGATTGGCATGACCCAGGTTTGGGACGAGGACGATAACGTCGTTCCCGTCACGGTCATCCAGGCTGGCCCCTGCGCTGTCTCGCAGGTTAAAACTCAGGCAACCGACGGCTATGACGCCGTCCAGATCGGTTTCGGCGACATCAAGGCCAAGAACGTGAACAAGCCCATGGCTGGTCACTTCGCCAAGGCTGGCGTCGAGCCTGTCCGCTTCCTTCGTGAGGTCCGCGTCGAGAACGGCGAGGAGCACAAGGTCGGCGAGGTCGTCACCGTCGCTGATTTCGCTGATGTCGAGAAGGTCGACGTCATCGGTACCTCCAAGGGTAAGGGCTTCCAGGGTCGCATCAAGCGCTGGGGTCAGCGCCGCGGTCCTATGACGCATGGTTCTCACTTCCAGCGTCACCCCGGTTCTATCGGTCAGTGCGCCTATCCTGCGCGCGTCCTCAAGGGCGTCAAGATGGCCGGTCACATGGGTAACGAGCGCGTTACCGTCAAGAACCTTTCCGTTGTCCGCATCGATGCCGAGCAGAACCTCATCTTGGTCAAGGGCGCTGTCCCGGGTGCCAAGAATGGTCTCGTCGCCATCCGTATGGCCTAAGGGCCCAGCCCATTTAGCCCAGCGTCATACCAAGGAGAACACTTAAATGGCAAAGTTTGAAGTAAAGAACAGCGAGGGCAAGAAGGTCGCCGAGGCCGAGCTCGCCGCTGAGGTGTACGGCATCGAGCCGAACATCCACGTTATGCACCACATCGTCAAGTGCCAGATGGCCTCTTGGCGTCAGGGCACCCAGTCTGCTAAGGGCCGCTCTGAGGTTTCCGGTGGCGGCAAGAAGCCTTGGCGTCAGAAGGGCACCGGCCGTGCCCGCCAGGGTTCCATCCGTGCTGCCCAGTGGCGTCACGGTGGCGTCGTCTTCGCCCCCAAGCCCCGTTCCTACGCTAAGCGTATGAACAACAAGGAGGTCAAGCTGGCTATGCGCTCCGCGCTGTCCGCCAAGCTGGCCGATGGCGAGCTCGTGCTCGTCGACGACTACGGCTTCGAGAAGCCTTCCACCAAGGCTGCCGTCGCCATGCTCAAGGCTCTCGGCCTTGAGGGCAAGCGTCTGACCATCATCGTTCGCGATGAGGACGTCAACGCCTACCTGTCGTTCCGCAACATTCCCAAGACGTTCATCATCACCGCTGACGAGGCCAACACCTACGATCTCGTCAACAACAACGCTGTGCTGATGCCCGCCGACATCGCCGCTCACTTCGGGGAGGTGCTTGCATAAATGACCGCCCACGAGATCATCATCCGTCCGATCGTGTCCGAGCGTTCCTTCTCCGGCATGGAGCAGAACAAGTACACGTTCGAGGTCGCCAAGGATGCTAACAAGTATCAGATCAAGGACGCTGTCGAGGAGATCTTCGGCGTCAAGGTCGTTCGCGTGAACACCTTGACGGTCAAGCCCAAGACCAAGCGCGTGCGCTATGTCGCCGGCAAGACCCGTTCTTGGAAGAAGGCCATCGTCACGCTGGCCGAGGGCGACACCATCGAGGTCTTTGGCAACCAGGCCTAAGACTCGCTGCTGTTGAGTGAGCTCATGCCTCCCAAATAGGGGAGGCGAGAGCTCAAGGTTTCGGGCGTATAAAATGGACACGCCCGGAACCGTGTATACGTCCGGTGTCATCGCACCCGAGGCAGAACCTCGAATCCCTGTCTGCGATGGCTAACGGATTCCTATTGAAAGGGATTGTAATGGCTGTAAAGCACCTTAAGCCGACCTCCGCTGGTAGGCGTTGGCAGACGATCTCCGATTTCTCTGAGATCACCTGCACCAAGCCCGAGAAGTCTCTTCTCGAGCCCCTGCCCAAGAAGGCCGGTCGTAACAACAACGGCCGCATCACCACCCGCCACCAGGGCGGCGGCGTGAAGCGTCGTTACCGCGTGATCGACTTCAAGCGCAACAAGGACGGCGTGCCCGCCAAGGTTGCCACGATCGAGTACGATCCGAACCGTTCCGCTCGCATCGCTCTGCTGCACTACGCTGACGGTGAGAAGCGCTACATCCTGGCCCCCAAGGGCCTCGAGGTCGGTCAGACCATCATGTCCGGTTCTGACGCCGACATCAAGCCGGGCAACGCTCTGCCCCTCGCCGACATCCCCGTCGGTACGCTCATCCACGCCGTCGAGTTCCAGCCGGGCAAGGGCGCTGCTATCGCCCGTTCCGCCGGTAATTCCTGTCAGCTGATGGGTAAGGAGGGCAAGTACGCTATCGTCCGTATGCCTTCCTCCGAGATGCGCCGCATCCTCGTTACCTGCCGCGCCACCGTCGGTGAGGTCGGCAACGCCGATCACGCCAACATCGTCATCGGCAAGGCCGGCCGTAAGCGTCACATGAACGTGCGCCCGACCGTCCGCGGTACCGTCATGAACCCTGTCGACCACCCGCACGGCGGTGGCGAGGGCAAGAACCACACCTCTGGTCGTCCCTCTGTTACCCCCTGGGGTAAGCCGACGAAGGGCCTTCGTACGCGCAAGAAGAAGAAGGTCTCGAACCAGCACATCATTCGTCGCCGTAAGAAGTAATTTCGGATACCGAGTTTTAGGAGAAAGCACTTATGAGCAGAAGTCTCAAAAAGGGCCCGTTCGTGGAGACTCGCCTTCTCTCGCGTATCACCGCGATGAACGAGGCTGGCAAGAAGGACGTCGTGAAGACCTGGTCCCGCGCGTCCACCATCTTCCCCGAGATGGTTGGTCACACCATCGCCGTCCACGACGGCCGCAAGCATGTGCCCGTGTATGTTACCGAGTCCATGGTTGGTCACAAGCTCGGCGAGTTCGCGCCGACTCGTACGTTCCGTGGCCACAAGGCCAAATAGGGGGTTAACCGTAAATGGCAACTAAGTCTATTGAAACTGAGGCCACCGAGGTTCGCGCCGTCGCTAAGTACGTGCGTGTTTCCCCCAGCAAGGCCCGCCTGGTGGTCGATCTGATCCGCCGCAAGCCTGTCGCTCAGGCCTTCGACATCCTCCACTTCTGCGACCGCGCCGTCGCCGTGGATGTCGAGAAGGTTCTCCGTTCCGCCGTTGCGAACGCCGAGAACAACAACGGTCTGCGTGCCGACAACCTGGTTGTCGCCGCTGCCTATGTTGACGAGGGTCCGACGCTTAAGCGCATCCGTCCCCGCGCCAAGGGTTCCGCTTCTCGCATTCTGAAGCGTACTTCCCACATCACCGTCGTCGTTGCTCCTCGAAAGGAGGCGTAAAGCTGTATGGGTCAGAAAGTCTACCCCACCGGCTTCCGTCTTGGCATCACCGAGAACTGGCGCTCCCGCTGGTTCGCAGAGAAGGATTACGCTAAGACCCTCGGTAACGATCTCGAGATCCGCAAGTACCTCGAGAAGCGTCTTTCCCGCGCAGCTGTCTCCCGCGTCGAGATCGAGCGCGCTGGCGACAAGGTGAAGGTCATCATCCTCACCGCTCGCCCCGGCGTTGTCATCGGTAAGAAGGGTGCCGAGATCGATACCCTCCGCACCGAGCTCGAGAAGGTCGCTGGCGTCTCCAAGGGCCAGCTCTCCGTCGACGTTGTCGAGATCAAGCGCCCCGAGCTCGACGCCAACCTCGTTGCTCAGTCTATCGCCGAGCAGCTCGAGGGCCGCGTTGCCTTCCGTCGCGCTATGCGCAAGGCTGTTCAGTCCGCCCGCAAGGCCGGCGCTAAGGGCATCCGTATCCAGTGCTCCGGTCGTCTCGGCGGTGCCGAGATGGGCCGTCGTGAGTGGTACCGCGAGGGTCGCGTGCCTCTGCACACCCTCCGTGCCAAGATCGACTACGGCACGGCTGTCGCCAGCACCACCATGGGCGCTTGCGGCGTGAAGGTCTGGATCTACCTGGGCGAGAAGCTCCCGGGCCAGCCTGTTCCCAACCCTGCACTCGAGGGCTCTTCCCGTCCTCGTCGTCGTAACTCCGAGAGGAGGGGTCAGTAGTGCTTGCCCCTAAGCGTATTCTTCACCGCAAGGTGCAGCGTGGCTCCATGAAGGGCCAGGCCAAGGGTAATACCGAGCTGCATTTCGGCGAGTTTGGTATCCAGGCTCTCGAGGCCCATTGGATCACCAACCGTCAGATCGAGGCCGCTCGTATTGCCATGACCCGCTACATGAAGCGTGGCGGTCGTGTCTACATCACGATCTTCCCCGATAAGCCCATCACCAAGAAGCCTGCCGAGACTCGCATGGGTTCTGGTAAGGGTAACCCCGAGGAGTGGGTGGCCGTCGTCAAGCCCGGCCGCATCATGTTCGAGGTCAAGGGCGTGCCCGAGGAGGTCGCTCGCGAGGCTCTGCGTCTTGCACAGCACAAGCTTCCCATCAAGACCAAGATTGTTGCTGCCAAGAACGCTGAGCAGCGCATCGAGAAGGAGATGGCTGAGGAGGCCGCTCTCGAGGCCAAGTGGGCTGCTGAGGACGCCGCCGCCGCCAAGGAGGAGAACTAATGAAGCCCGCAGAGATTCGTGAGCTCTCGGACGCTCAGCTCGTTGAGAAGCTGAAGGAAATGCGCGCCGAGCTCTTTAACCTTCGTTTCCAGATGGCCACCAGCCAGCTGGACAACACCGCTCGCGTCAACACCGTGAAGAAGGACATCGCTCGCGTCCTCACGGAGCAGCGCGCCCGCGAGATCGCAGCGGAGAAGTCCGCTGTCGCCGAGTAGGACCTAAGGAGAGAACATGACTGATTCGCGTAACTCGCGTAAGGTCCGTACGGGTGTCGTTACCTCCGTCTCCGGTGCCAAGACCATTGTTGTCACCATCACCGAGCGCAAGCGTCACCCCAAGTACGGCAAGATGATGACCAGCTCCAAGAAGCTGCACGCTCACGACGAGGAGTGCACGGCTGGCGTGGGCGATACCGTCCGCGTTATGGAGACCCGTCCTATGTCCAAGATGAAGCGTTGGCGCCTCATCGAGGTCGTCGAGCGCGCTAAATAAGCAGTCGCTCTTACGACTTGTACGTTTCCGAAGATGTGCGTATGCCTGGCTTGCATACCACGGGCCGTATAAAGGCTGCGCACCTCTCTTCGGTTCTTAGTTCGGAGGAACATCTACCATGATTCAGATGCAAACCATGCTGAACGTCGCCGACAACTCCGGCGCTCGCAAGATTCGCTGCATCAAGGTGCTTGGCGGTTCCAAGCGTCGTTATGCAGGCATCGGCGATGTGTTCATCGGTGCTGTCCAGGAGGCTACCCCTGGCGCCAACGTCAAGAAGAAGGACGTTGTCCGTTGCGTCGTCGTTCGCACCGTTAAGGAGATCCGCCGCAAGGATGGCTCCTACATTCGCTTTGATGAGAACGCCTGCGTTGTCATCAACAACGATGGTTCGCCCGTCGGCACCCGTATCTTCGGGCCCGTCGCTCGCGAGCTTCGTGACAAGAAGTACATGAAGATCGTCTCGCTCGCTCCCGAGACCCTGTAGTTAGGGGAGATATATGTATATCAAGAAGGGCGATAAGGTCCAGGTTCTCTCTGGTAAGGATCGCGGCAAGCAGGGCGTTGTCCTGCGTGCTCTCCCCGCCGAGAACAAGGTCGTTGTCGAGGGCGTTTCGGTCGTCAAGAAGGCCGTCAAGCCCAACGCTGCCAACCAGCAGGGCGGCATCGTTTCGCAGGAGGCTCCCATCGACGCCTCCAACGTCAATCTCGTTTGCCCCGAGTGCGGTAAGGTTACCCGCGTCGGTCACGAGAAGGACGGCAAGAACAAGCTGCGCGTCTGCAAGAAGTGCGGCCACAAGTTCTAAGCTGCCCGCAACATCAAGTTGCTAGCAAAGGCCCGGATGCCACGGCACCCGGGCCTTTTTCTATCCCTACTCATTGCACTCATTGGGGACGGACTTAAATGAGTGCCCTTAATGGGCAAGCATAGATGAGCGGGTGCGCTGTACAAATTGCTTGTGTGCGCGTTTATGCGCGTTAGATTGCGTTAA
>CALJCO010000097.1 GCA_938023905.1 uncultured Collinsella sp.
AAGCCGATACAGAACACCAAGGCATAACATCGGGCTTACAAGGAGGAAAGGATCATGTCGGAACTGAAATGCACACATAGCTGCTCGGACTGCAGCAGACTCGGCTGCCGTTCGGCCAGCGAGGAGCAGTACCCGCCGTTCTGCCTGACGACGAACGTGGATAAGGCACTGCTCGAGGAAACACTTGAAATCTACCGCAACGACCCGGAACAGGGTCTGATTGCCCGCACCTCCGCGTGCATTGAAGGCAAGTTTTACGGCCGCCTGACCCGTGTTGAGGAAACCATCGAGTTCATCAAGCGCATAGGCTACAAAAAGATCGGCATCGCATCCTGCGTCGGTCTGATGCGGGAGGCTTCCATCTTCGCCCGTATTCTCAAGGCAAAGGGCATCGAATATTTCACGGTCGGCTGCAAGGTCGGTGCACAGGACAAGACCGAGATTGGCGTGCCGAACGAGAAAAAGCTCAACGGCGGCTGCGGTCACGAGTCCATGTGCAACCCGATCATGCAGGCCAAGACGCTTGCCGCGCACGGCTGCGATTTCAACATCGTGATCGGTCTGTGCGTCGGACATGATACCCTGTTTCTGCGCCACAGCAAGGTCCCGACAACGGTTATGATCGTCAAGGACCGGGTACTGCAGCATAATCCGGTGGCGGCACTGTACGGCGCACAGTCTATGTATTCGCGGTTTAAGGATTTGGGATTGTAAATTCGGTAAACCGGCTGCAATCTGTCACGATCCGGACTGCATCCCTGCGTTTCTACCCTTTGGGCTTTATCATCATCTCTCTTTCGCCGTTTTGAATGATTGCAAAAATCCTCCTGCCTTCTTTCTGAAGACAGGAGGATTTTTCAGCTTAACCTGCAGCATCGGGCATAGCCGAGGCGGCTCATCTGTTTTTCTCTTTGCCGAGCGTTGAATACAGCACACCGAACACGATAAGCACCGCACCGGCAATAAAGCCAACCGTCATATGCTCGTTCAGCAACAAGACACCGAGCACCATCGAGGTGAGCGGCTGAATCGGGTAAAACAGAGAACAGGTGCTCGCCTCTGCACGGGAGAGACAGTAATTCCACAGCGAATGCGGAATGGTCGTGCAGAAAATCGCCACATAAAACAGCACAAGGATGTACTTCGCGTGCAGGAAGTCCATCTCCGGGTGGGTGATGATCTCGCGGAGCATCAGCGGCAGCGTACCGATAGCGGCAACGTAAATACCGTAGGTCGTGACGGTCAGCGCATCATACTTCTGCGAGAATGAGCGCATGAACACGCTCAACGCACTCCACGTCAGCACCGAACCGAGTGAAAGCGCTATGCCGAGGATATGACCGCCGCCGGCGTCTCCGCCGACAATGCAGACCGCACCGGCAACCGCGCTGACAATGCAGACGACCTTCTTCATCGTCATGCGCTCATGCAGCAGCAGCACCGCAAAGAAGCAGATGGCGATCGGGTTCATGCAGTTGATGAGCGATGCCAGCGATGCGCCCGCCAGCTTGGTGCCGTACTGCTGCAGACCGATGGACAGCACATAGCCGCCCAGGCCGAACATGATAACGTATTTCCAGTCGCCGCCCTTGATCCTGCGCGGCTTGCCGTTCGGGTCGGGCTTACGCAGGCGCTGCAGGATGGTCATGGCGATGGCCGCGATGATGTAGCGCAGGCACAGCAGCGTGAACGGCTGAATCACATCGAGCAGTACCTTGCTCGCCGTGTACAGGCTGCCCCATAAAATCGTGGTCAGCGCAAGCAACAGGCAGGTTGTTTTATCGTTCTTTTGTTGTTGCACAGTTTGTCAACTCCCCTTTTGTGCATTATGCTTTTATTATAGCACTACTTTGGCAGATTGAACATAGGATGATATGAATTTTTAGTGACATTGCATTATGCTACTCCCGCACGTTTTCTTCACTCTGAATCAACCGCACGATATGAAAAAAAAGAGGACCCAAAGGTCCTCTTTCACCCAGTTTAGTAAACGTACTCGAACTCGAACTCTCCGATCACGACCGGAGCGCCCTCCTCGATGCCCATTTCCTCCAGCTTGGCGTAAATGCCTGCAGACTGGAGCATACGATCCATATACTGGCGGGATTCGTAGTCGTCGATGTTGACCGAGCCCATAATCTTGTCCACCCATGCACCGGTGACAACATATGCGTCGCCGTCGCGCTCGATGGTCCAGTCGTTCTCGGTTGCGGCCTTCTCCTCGACCTCGACGAACTCCGGCTCGTAGATGAATACCGGCGGGAGCTGCTGCAGCTCATGCCACGTCAGGTTCATCAGCTCCTTGACGCCCTGATTGGTCGCCGCGGACAGCTCCGCAAACAGGAAGCCGCGCTCCTCTGCGTACTTGCGGATCTTCTCGACCGGCTCACGGTCATCGCCCAGCAGGTCGGTCTTGTTGGCAACAATGATCTGCGGACGCGCTGCCAGAAACTCGCTGTAACCGGCAAGCTCGGCGTTGATCTTCTCAATGTCGTCGATCGGGTCGCGGCCCTCGCTGCCTGCCGCGTCAACCAGATGCAGCAGCAGACGACAGCGGTCAATGTGCCGCAGGAAGTCGTGGCCCAGACCGGCACCCTCGCTTGCGCCCTCGATAATACCCGGAATATCGGCCATGACGAAGTTCTGCTCCTCACCGACCGAAACCACGCCGAGGTTCGGCACCAGAGTCGTGAAGTGGTAGTTTGCAATCTTCGGACGCGCCGCAGAAACCATGCTCAGCAGCGTGGACTTGCCGA
This sequence comes from uncultured Collinsella sp., assembly GCA_938023905.1. Taxonomy (GTDB): domain Bacteria; phylum Actinomycetota; class Coriobacteriia; order Coriobacteriales; family Coriobacteriaceae; genus Collinsella. The sequence goes on from CALJCO010000097.1 coordinate 2,757, forward strand.
CATTCGGGAAGCCGACCAGACCAACATCGGCCAGCAGCTTCAGTTCGAGGATAATGTCGCGCTCGACACCCGGCAGACCCGGCTTGGCAAAACGCGGCGCCTGACGCGTCGGCGTTGCAAAATGCGTGTTGCCCCAGCCGCCGTTGCCGCCCTTGGCTGCTACAAACGGCTCGCTGTCGGACATATCCTTCATGACCTGACCGGTTTTCTGGTCACGGATGATCGTGCCGCGCGGTACGCGAATGATCAGATCCGCACCGTCCTTGCCCTTGCAGCGCTTGCCGCCGCCCGGCTCACCGGGAGCCGCAACATACTTTTTCTTGTAACGGAAATCGAGCAGCGTGGACAGATTGTCATCTACCTTGAAGATGACCGAGCCGCCGCGGCCGCCGTCGCCCCCGACATTAAGGTCCTCAAGGGCCGCGTCGTCTCCGGCGACCAGTTCGTCTCGCCCGCGGAACAGAAGGAGCGAATCCTCGCGGCCTTCGGCGACCTGTGCTGCGAGATGGAGGGCTGCACCATCGCGCAGGCCTCCTATCTCAACGGCGTGCCCCTCGTCGTCGTGCGCGCCATCAGCGACAAGCCCTGCGCCGAGGGCCGGGTCGTCGACTACAACACCTTCGAGAAGAAGGCCGCCTGCGACTGCGCCCGCATCGCCGCGCGCATGGTTAAGCTTTAGGCCCGGCGCGCCGGGGCCCTTTCCAAAGCGAAGTGTCGAGCCGAAGTGTTGAGCGTCGGCCCTGAATGTTCAATGGCCGTTGTTTTCTGCCCCTCAAGTGGTGGACTTTTCCTCGGAGCTGTTGATTCCCCCACGCGCCCCCTTCCGTTCTCTGTTCTCCCCTTATACTCCTTGTACGAGGAGGTAAGAAGTCATGGACAAGACCACACAGGACAGCTTGGCAAAGAAACCCGTTGACATGAGGGACAGGATTCTCGAGCATCTCGAGGCCCTCCCCTCTGCCGTCTCGCTCGACGACCTTGCCCGTCTGTCCACCTCCGACATCGCCGAGACGCTCATCATCTCCAGGAGCCTGGCGAGCCAGTACCTCAACGACCTTGTTCGCGCCGGTCTTGTGGTTAAGGTGGCGGGCAGGCCTGTCCGTTATTTTCATCGCCGCGCGTTCCAGAAGCGTTTTCAGGTAAAGCTCTCTGCAAGCGAGTATGTCTCGCTCGCCGACCTCATCCAGGCGACGGGAATCGCCGATCACCGCGACTTCGCGCGTGCCGTGGGCTTCGACATGAGCCTCAGCTCCGTTGTCGAGCAGTGCAAGGCTGCGGTTCAGTACCCTCCGTTTGGCCTGCCCATCCTCTTGAGCGGCGGCGTGGGTGTCGGTTTCTCGCCTTGTGTACGAGTACGGCAAGAACCAGGGCTTGCTGTCCCGCGACTCCTCCTATGTGCGCATCGACTGCGCCGGGGTCCCGGACGCCGCCTCGTTCAACGGGCTTCTTGACGAGTCGATCGCGAAAGCGCGCGGGGGTGTGGTCTTTGTCAACGGCATCGAGGCACTCTCTCCCTCTGCGATGGAGCACTGCCTTGCGACGGCCCTCGGGCTCGATGCCTCCCAGGATGCGCCGCGCGCTCGCCTCGTTCTTTCGACGACGCTTTCCGCCGATGACCTGAAGGTTTCCTCGGCCTACAGCAAAATGCCCATCTGTGCCCGCGTCCCCTCACTCAAGGAGCGGACCCCCGAGGAGCGCGAGGATCTCATCTTGAGCTTCCTGCGCAGCGAGGGGTGCCGAATCGGTTCTGATGTGAAGATCAGCCGCGGCGCATACCGTTGCCTCGTGAACGCGGACTTTTCCGATAACATCGCCGGCTTGCGCGCCTGCGTGACGAACTGCTGTGCCAAAGCGTTCCTCAATCGCGAGGGCGACTACGTCGTCGTTCGCCCGTATCTTCTTCCCAGCGGGCTCCTCTCCTCCGCGCAGATCGATCAACAGCCCGACGATGGCGTTCTGATCGACGCGTCTCTGGATGCCGCCGAGAGCACAGGGCCGGTCGAGCAGGCGCTCGATGCCCTGTGCTCCCTCGATGAGCGATTCTGCGCCGGGGAGCTCTCTGTCTCCGAGCTTGTCTCGCAAGCTGTCTCCGCTGTGCGCGGCGTTGAGGATCACTTGATCTTCGACCACGGCGTCGCCTCCTCGAGGTCGCGCGCCTTCGAGCGCGTCGTGGGCGCGGTCCTTGCCGACGCAGGCTCTTCTTATGGCATCGAGCTTTCGAGGAAGGTCGCTTTTCTACTGGCCCAGGAGATTTGCCTGCAGTTGTGGCCGGGTATCGGCCTGGCTAAGCGAAAGTCTGCCTGTGCGGAGCAAATCTCCCATCTCCTCGGTGCCGTGACCTCCGAATTGCCGTTTGCCTCGAGTGTCTCCGATCAGGTCGCCGCAGACGTGGAAGGGGCGCTGGGAATCTCGCTCGATCACTTCACGAAGACGCTTCTGACGCTGTGCGTCGCATCGGAGTCTCGCGATGCGAAGGCCCTTCGGACGCTCTGCGTCATCTTGTCCCACGGCTACTCAACGGCGACGAGCATCGCCGACGCGGCGAACCGTATGCTCGGCATGCATGTGTACGAGGCTGTCGACATGCCCTACGACCAGCAGCTGAAGGACATCGTCGGTCCGCTCCAGCGCCTCGTCGACCGCCATTCCTACTGCACCGGGGTCGTGTTCCTCGTCGACATGGGCTCCTTGGAGGAGGCCTATAAGGCCCTCGAGAACGTTACCGACTCCACTATCGGCGTGGTGAACAACGTCTCTACCGGTCTTGCGCTCGAGATCGGGGTCGGGCTGCTCGGCGGCAAGTCCATCGCCGAGGTTCTTGGCGATGCGACCGCCGCGTGCGTGACGCACTGCAAGGTGATCGAGCGCGTCAACCGTGAGGACGCCATCGTCTTCTGCTCCGAGTCCGGGGTCGACGCCGCGGAGAGGATACGCCAGCTCGTCTCGCAGAGCCTCCCGCGCACCATAGGCGCGCGCCTGCTCACGAGGCCCTTCAAGCAGCTCGTCGCGAACGGGTCGAACGACGCCGTTTTCTCCGCGTCTGCGCCGTCATCGGCACGGGAGACCCCGGGGTCGCCTCCGTCCTCTTCGTCGCCCTCGAGGACATCATGTCGACGGCGTCCGCCTCTAAGGTTGATGCCGTGTTCGGCAGGTGGCTTGACGCTTCCGAGCTCTCTTCTTTCCACGAGAAGCTGCTCTCGAACATGACGCTGCAGAACGTCATCCGCTCCATCACCATCCTCGACCCGGAGCGGCTATTCCATGAGATCGAGAGCGCCGTGCACGAGCTTCAGCGCAGGACAGGCGAGAAGATCGGCAGCAACGCCATCATTGGGCTCTACGTTCACCTCTGCTGTCTCGTCGAGCGCCTTGTTACCAGAAACCCCATTGAGACCTACGTTGGCCAGGACCGCTTCGAGGAGGAACGCGCCGATTTCATCGAGTCCTTCAGGCAGAGCTTCTCGAGCATCTCGACGCGCTATCGCGTAGAGGTTCCCGTAAGCGAGATCGCATATGTCTTCGACTACATAAGCGTGAGCGCCGCCCCGGCGCGAGAAGAGCGCCTCGGCTCCTCGGACCTCCTGCTCGACGAGTGACCTTCCCCGCGCCGCCGCAAGCTGACCGCGCGTCCTCAATAATCCGATAACCCCTTGCCCGGCGCGAATCCGGATAGCGCCGAGGCAGTACCGAACGCAAAACTTCATT
>CALJCO010000098.1 GCA_938023905.1 uncultured Collinsella sp.
GGGACTTAACCCAACATCTCACGACACGAGCTGACGACAGCCATGCACCACCTGTATGGGCTCCTCTCGGCCACGGGGTCTCCCCCGCTTCACCCATATGTCAAGCCCTGGTAAGGTTCTTCGCGTTGCTTCGAATTAAGCCACATGCTCCGCTGCTTGTGCGGGCCCCCGTCAATTCCTTTGAGTTTTAGCCTTGCGGCCGTACTCCCCAGGCGGGACGCTTAATGCGTTGGCTGCGGCACGGGGGGATCGTCCCCCCACACCTAGCGTCCATCGTTTACGGCTGGGACTACCAGGGTATCTAATCCTGTTCGCTCCCCCAGCTTTCGCGCCTCAGCGTCGGTCTCGGCCCAGAGGGCCGCCTTCGCCACCGGTGTTCCACCCGATATCTGCGCATTCCACCGCTACACCGGGTGTTCCACCCTCCCCTACCGGACCCAAGCCGCGGAGGTTCCGGGGGCTTCGGGGGGTTGAGCCCCCCGCTTCGACCCCCGGCCTGCCGGGCCGCCTACGCGCGCTTTACGCCCAATGAATCCGGATAACGCTCGCCCCCTACGTATTACCGCGGCTGCTGGCACGTAGTTAGCCGGGGCTTCTTAGTCAGGTACCGTCACTATCTTCCCTGCTGATAGAAGTTTACATACCGAGATACTTCTTCCTTCACGCGGCGTCGCTGCATCAGGGTTTCCCCCATTGTGCAATATTCCCCACTGCTGCCTCCCGTAGGAGTCTGGGCCGTGTCTCAGTCCCAATCTGGCCGGTCGGTCTCTCAACCCGGCTACCCGTTGTCGGCACGGTGGGCCGTCACCCCGCCGTCTACCTGATGGGCCGCGGAGCCATCCCCTCCCGTCGGGGCTTTAGCCGGGGTGCCATGCGGCACCCCGGGGTATCCGGTATTACCCGTCCTTTCGGGCGGCTATCCCGGGGGAGGGGGCAGGTTCTCCACGTGTTACTCAGCCGTTCGCCACTCGCTTCCCTCCGGAGAGGGGTGCCGTTCGACTTGCATGTGTTAGGCGCGCCGCCAGCGTTCATCCTGAGCCAGGATCGAACTCTCCGTCCAAAATATTCTGGGCTTCGAGCCCGTCCGGTCCTCACAACTGTTACGCTGATCGGTTCCGTTCGATTCATATGGTTCTGTATAGGAAAAGGAATTTCTCGGGGCCGCCTCTCGGCGGCCTTGCGAAAAACAAATCCAAGTTAGACCATTTCAAATGGTTCGATGTCTGCCCGGATGCGACACTGAATGTGTCCATCCTCGCAGTATCCGGTTCTCAAGGTGCACGCCTGGCGGCTGATCCGGTCCGACCGGGCCGCGCGGCAAGGAGATATATTGCCAGACCGGAGGGGTTCCGGGGGCGGGAATCTGGGCGTACACATTTCCTACACATATAAGGACTCTCGGCTGGCTGGGTAAATATAAGAGGGGACCTCGTTTCCGAGATCCCCTCTTTCGCCTATCTACAGTAATAGACTCTTAAATACCTTATGCCAGCAGCTTGCGACCGGACTCTTCAATCGCGTCAAGTGCTGCATCAGCTTCGGCGGCATCCGCGCCCTTGGCAAAGATATACAGCTTGATCTTGGGCTCGGTGCCGGAAGGACGGACGATACCCTTGTTGCCACCCTCGAGATCGAACTCAATGACATTAGCCTTCGGCAGGCCGTTCACGCAGGTGTTGTAGTCCACGACGGCTTCAATCTTGGAACCGGCGAGCTCCGCGGGCGGGTTCTCGCGCAGACCGGCCATGATGCCGGCCATCTTTGCCGCACCCTCAGCGCCCGGATAGCTCAGCGAAATCGTCTTATTGTGGTAGTAGCCATACTTCTCGTACAGCTCGTGCATCGCGTCGGCGAGGTTCTTACCCTGCAGCTTGTAATACTGAGCCATCTGGCAAATCAGCAGCGAAGTGCTCACGGCGTCCTTGTCGCGCACGTGATCACCAGCCAGATAACCGTAGCTCTCCTCAAAACCGAAGATAAAGCGATCGACTTCACCGGCATCGGAAAGCGAGGTAATGATGTCACCGATGTACTTGAAGCCCGTCAGGCAGCGACGGAGCTCAAAGCCATATTCCTCGGCCAGAGCATCGACCATGGCGGAAGAAACAATGGTAGTAACCGCGACCTTCTTAGTGAGGTCCTCGCCGCGGGCGGCACGGGTCTTGCAAATATAGTCGAGCAGCAGGACGCCCATCTCGTTACCGGTCAGCAGCAGATAGTCATCGCCATTCTTAACGGCAACACCAACACGGTCGGCGTCGGGATCGGTCGCAAGCAGCAGATCGGGGTGAACCTGCTCGCAGAGATCGATGCCCTTCTGCATGGCCTGTCGGATCTCGGGGTTAGGATACGGGCAGGTCGGGAAATCGCCGTTAGGTTCCTTCTGCTCGGGAACAACCGTGACATCAGTGATGCCAGCGCGCTCGAGCACCGTGGTGACGGGAATGAGGCCGGTACCATTCAGCGGCGTATAGACAAGCTTGAGCGGTGCGCCGGCAATCTCCTCGGCAGAAAGATTCGTAACGCCGCGAGCGAGAACGGCGTCGTAATAACGCTCGAGGCACGAGTCATCGATCCATTTGACCAGGCCCTGCTCAAGAGCCTCATCGAAGTCCATGGACTTCACACCGGTGAACGTATCGGTCTCGGCGATAGCCTTAGAAATTGCATCGGCGGCCTCGCTGGTGATCTGGCAGCCGTCGGGGCCATAGGCCTTATAGCCGTTATACGGTGCCGGGTTATGACTAGCGGTCATGCAAATGCCACCGGAGCACTTAAGATCACGGACGGCCCAGGAGAGCGTCGGCACAGGAGAAATCTTGGGATAAACGAGGGCAGTCACGCCGTTTGCTGCAAGAATGGCAGCCGTCGTCTTAACGAACAGCTCACCTTTATTGCGGCTATCGCGAGCAATGGCGACCGTCGGATGCTTGAAGGTCGCATTGAGGTAGTCAGCGAATCCCTGGGTCGCACGACCGACCGTATAGATATTCATACGGTTAGTGCCCGCACCGATAGTGCCGCGAAGGCCGGCAGTACCGAAGGCGAGATCTTGGAAGAAAGCATCGGTGATGGCGTCCTCATCACCCTGCTCCTTCATCGTGTTAAGCTCAGCGAGGAGCTCCTCGTCCTTGACATTGGCAATCCAAGTATCAAGCAGCTCATGAACATCTGCCATGTGAGTCCTTCCGTCACAATCAATAAAACGACCCGTGTAAAAACAGGACAAGCGCAGCAGTGCGCTAAAGCAAATATTAGTCCATTGAGAACAGAGAACCGACCAAAGAACGGTGAACGTCTATATTCAGCGGTGGATGATTAAATTGATTTAATTGCATAAGGAATGTTGCCTGTAAACGCAAAAAAGGGGGGAGGCCGCGAGGCCTCCCCCTTCTTCAAGTCTTGCG
>CALJCO010000099.1 GCA_938023905.1 uncultured Collinsella sp.
CCATTCTTTTTACTGGGGTTTTCGGTACGGGCTTTGCCGTATTATTGAGGCTGTTTGTTGCTTTGCTTGTGTTTGAGGGGCTTTGTTGGACAGCTATTTTACTCTGCAATCGAATATTGAGGCTTCGGGCGAGTTTGTGGACCGCAAGAGCCGGTTTATTGCCCAGCTGGTCCATATTGAGTCCGAGGACGAGGCGAATGCCTTTATCGAGATGGTTCGCAAGCGTCATTACGACGCTCGACACAATGTTCCCGCGTGGATTTTGGTCGATGGGCGTGAGCGCCAGAGCGATGATGGTGAGCCGAGCCGTACGAGCGGCATGCCGACGCTCGAGGTGTTGCGCGGTGCGGAGCTCAAAAATGTTTGCTGCGTAGTGACGCGCTATTTTGGCGGCACGCTGTTGGGGCCGGGCGGCCTGGTTCGCGCCTATACTGCGGCGACGCAAGCGGCGGTGGCCGCGGCTCAGGAGGCCGGGCAGATCGTCGAGATGACGAGTGTCGTGCCTGTTGACGTGCATGTGGCCTATCCGCAGTATGAGCAGGTGCTTCGCTTGGCCCAGGATTCCGGTGCCAAGGTTTCGGATACCGAGTACGCGGATGCCGTGACACTTCATTTGGTGTTTAAGGCGGGGGAGCAGGAGTCGTTTTGCGCTAAGATGCGCGAGCTTATGGCGGGGCGCGAGGAGATTGAGGTCAGCACTCCCGAATTTGCCGAGTTCTAACGGCGACGGCCGGCGTGCTTTTGGACGGATCCCAAGCACACCGACCGTCGTTTTATGTCGCTGCCGTTTACTCGGCGAGCTGCTTTAGTACATCACAGGCGATTTCGACGGCATCGTCGATGCAACCGGGACAGCTGCGGAGCGGACCCTTGTCCGATCCGATGCCCTTGAGCGTGCCGCAGACGGTCGTCGTGTTCTTCTCGCCAAAGCGCTTGGCAATCTCGCGCGACAGTTTGTAGGTCTGGCCCTTGGTCTTGGGGTTTTCCATGCCATCGCTCATTACAAAGCCCATGATGGCCACGGCGCCCGAGATGGCACCGCAAGTTTCGGTCATGCCGCCCATGCCGGCGCCAAAGCCCTCGGTGAGGGTAAAGGCGATCTGGGGGTCGAGCCCCACAGCGGGCGCGAGCGTGCAAGCGACAGCCTGGGCGCAGTTAAAGCCGCGGGCGTGGTATTCGGCAGCCTGAGCCTGGCAGGTGGCAGTGTTGAGCTGAGTGGTATCAATCTGCTTCATCGGTGTCTCCTTGATTGCGGTGTACCCGCCTATGGTACCCTTGCTGGCGCATTCGCTTATCGAGACCGCAGTGCATATCTCATTGTTTTTCGCCATCGAACACTTTCTTAAGATTTGGGACAAATAAACCTGATTAATTTGTCCCATAACCTATCGGCGGGATGGGTTGAGAGGGGTGCGGGGTAGCGGTATCGTAAACCGAATAAAAACAAAACCCAAGTAAGGGAGTTGGATATGAGCGAGCAGACCATCGGAACTACATGTGTTCAGGGCGGCTATCATCCGGGCGATGCGGAGCCGCGCCAGGTGCCCATCTACCAGTCCACCACGTGGAAGTACGACACGTCCGAGCACATGGGCAAGCTGTTTGACCTGGAGGAGTCTGGCTACTTCTACAGCCGCCTGCAGAACCCCACGTGCGATCTGGTCGCTGCCAAGATCTGCGAGATGGAGGGTGGTACCGCGGCGATGCTCACGAGCTCGGGCATGGCTGCGAACTTCCTCGCGATCTTTAACGTTGCCGGTGCCGGCGATCACGTGGTCGCAAGCTCTGCCATCTACGGCGGTACCTACAACCTGCTCGCCCACACCATGGGTCGTATGGGCGTCACCTGCACCTTTGTTGCCCCCGACTGCACCGATGAGGAGCTCGAGGCCGCCTTTAAGCCCAATACCAAGCTCGTCTTTGGCGAGACGATTGCCAACCCCGCCCTTGCCGTGCTCGATATTGAGCGCTTTGCCAAGGCCGCGCATGACCACGGCGTGCCGCTGATGGTCGACAACACCTTCCCGACGCCCGTGATGTGCCGTCCCTTTGAGTGGGGCGCCGACATCGTCACGCACTCTACCACCAAGTACATGGATGGGCATGCGGCCTACCTGGG
>CALJCO010000100.1 GCA_938023905.1 uncultured Collinsella sp.
CGCACATGTACGGATGAATGTGGGAGGTGTTCGGATAAAGTTGATAATCAAGGAGCTTAATTAGCTACTTGCTTGGGGTTGTAACAGGGTGCTATAGTATTAGAGTTTTGTCTATCTTAGGGGTATTATCCCCTTTTTGAATTGCACCCTCTGGAGGCCCTGTTCATGGAAGAGATGGAAGTCAATTACGTCGACGACATCCACGAGAAGCTGACCGATATGGTGGGCGATCGCGTCAAGGTGAAGGCCAACATGGGCCGTACCCGCGTTGTCGAGCGCATGGGTACCATCAAGAGCGTCCACCCGGCTGTCTTTATCGTCGAGGTTGACGAGCGCCGCGGCCGCAAGTCGCGTCAGTCCTACCAGTACATCGACGTCCTTACCGGTCAGGTTGAACTGTTCGACCCCGAGAGCGGCGAGCACATCTTTACTCCGCTCGGCAACCAGCTCGAGGAGCATTAACGGTGACCGATCGGTCCCTCATCCTTACTGCGCCGGCAAAGATTAACCTCTACCTGGGGGTTCATACCGAGCGCGATGCCCGCGGCTACCACAAAGTCGATTCCCTGATGGCAGCTGTCGGCCTAGCCGATACCGTGACGGTCACGCCGGCGCAGGCGTTGACCGTCCAGACGGTTCCGGCATCAGATTTTCCCATGCAAAAGAATACTGCCTACCGCGCCGCCGTCGCCATGGCCGATCATTTCGGGCGCGAGGCAAACGTGTGCGTGACGATTGAGAAGCGCATCCCGCTGTGCGCCGGCCTGGGCGGCCCCTCGACGGATGCCGCGGCGGTTATCGTTGCCCTGGCTGAGCTGTGGGGCATCGACCGCACTGATCCTGCGCTGGATGAGATTGCGCGTGGCATCGGCGCCGACGTGCCGTTCTTTTTGCATACGAGCCCCGCATTCTACGTGGGTGGGGGAGACGTTCTGGCAACTGAGTACCCCGCGCTTCCTGTGACGCCCGTTGTGCTGGTCAAGCCGCGGGAGGCGCGCGTTTCGACAATTGAAGCCTATCGACGTTTTGACGAGGCCCCGGTGCCCGCGACTGCGCCCGGTGCCATTGCATCGGCTCTTCGCGTGAGTGATGCGAAGGTGGCGTATTCGCTCATCCATAACAACTTGGGCGTCATTTCTGCTTTGATGGAGCCGCAGATCCAGGCGGTTCTCGACTGGCTGAGCGAACAGGAGGGAACCGTTGCCGTGGACGTGTGTGGGTCGGGTGCCTGCTCGTTTGCCATTTGCGACACCGCCGCCACGGCCGAAAGGCTTGCCGACGCCGCCCAGCAAAATGGCTGGTGGTCCTGCGCGACTGAGCTTATTCCCAACACGGTTCAAATCGACGCGCCAAAGAAATAAAAATTTCTCTAGCACGCGGCGAAAATCTTTGTTACTATAGTCGAGCTAACGGGTTGTGGCTCAGTTTGGTAGAGCACTGCGTTCGGGACGCAGGGGTCGCTGGTTCAAATCCAGTCAACCCGACCAGAGCATGAGGAGGGACCGCTTCTTGCGGTCCCTTTTTTTAGCTATTGTTGTGATACCGCGATACCCGCGGTATACTCATTCGAGCTTGTCTCGCTGTTTTGTGGAGGTCTACATGTTTGGACTGAGGGCTCCTGAGCTCATCATCATTCTCGTCGTTGTCCTGATTATCTTCGGGCCCAAGAACCTGCCGAAGCTCGGCAAGTCCCTCGGCTCTACCGTCAAGAATATCCGCGAGGGTATGGAGGGTGACGATAAGGACGAGACCAAGCAGGCCGAGGACGTTGTGGTCGAGGAGTCCGAGGAGGACAAGAAGATCGCAGAGCTCGAGGCCCAGCTCGCCGCCGCCAAGAAAAAGAAGGCAGAGGACGGCGACGCGGACGCAGAGTAGTCCCATCCCTTTGGGGTGAGCACCTGACCGGCTTGCCCGCAGGCTAGCCGGTCTTTTTCGTTATGTTGACAGTTGATTGTTACATCATAGTTGGGGAGATATCCGTATGGACGCAAGCCAGATCGTACTGACCGCTGAGGGCCGCCAGAAGCTCGTCGAGGAGCTCGCTTGGCGTGAGGGCGATTACGCCAAGGAGATCGTCGAGGACATCAAGGAAGCCCGCGCGTTTGGCGACCTTTCGGAGAACTCCGAGTACGATGCCGCCAAGGACAAGCAGGCTCAGAATGCTGCTCGCATTGCCGAGATTCAGGCTATTCTCGCCAACGCTCAGGTTGCTGCCACCACGGGCGATCTGACCGTCTCCATCGGTTCCACCGTTTCGCTGATTGATCCCAACGGTGAGGTCATGGAAGTCACGCTCGTCGGTACCACCGAGACCAACTCGCTCGAGCACAAGATCTCCAACGAGTCCCCGGTCGGCCACGCCATCATCGGCCACGGCGAGGGCGACTCCGTCGAGGTCGTTACGCCTTCCGGCAAGACTCGCGTCTACACCATCGCCAAGATCGCACGCTAGACCACGGTCCCGCGTAAAGGTATGTTTTCGCTCCCTGGGACCGAATCCTGGGGAGCGTTTTAGTTTGAGGAGCTAACTTATGGCAGAGAACCAGAACGCCGCCGATCAGGCATCGACGCTCAACGACGAGCGCGCCACCCGCCTGGCCAAGCGCGCCGCCCTGTTCGAGGCGGGCCAGAACCCCTATCCCGAGCACTCTGAGCTTGAGGACTACGTTGCCGATATCGAGGCTAAGTACGCCGAGCTTGCCGATGGCGAGGACACCGAGGACGTCGTGAAGATCGCCGGCCGTGTGGTCGCCAAGCGCGGTCAGGGCAAGATCATGTTCATCGTCGTGCGCGATGCGACTGCCGAGATTCAGCTGTTCTGCCGCATCAACGACATGGACGAGGCTGCCTGGAATACGCTCAAGTCCCTCGACCTGGGCGACATCCTGGGCGTGACCGGCGTGGTCGTGCGCACCCAGCGCGGCCAGCTTTCCGTTGCCCCTAAGAGCGCGACCCTGCTTGCCAAGGCCGTTCGTCCGCTGCCCGAGAAGTTCCACGGTCTTTCCGACAAGGAGACCCGCTATCGCCAGCGCTATGTCGACCTGATCGCCAACGACGACGTTCGCGAGACCTTCCGTAAGCGTTCGCAGATCCTCTCCACCTTCCGTCGCTTTATGGAGTCCGACGGCTACATGGAGGTCGAGACCCCCATCCTGCAGACCATCCAGGGCGGCGCTACTGCCAAGCCGTTCATCACGCACTTCAACGCGCTCGATCAGGAGTGCTACCTGCGCATTGCTACCGAGCTGCACCTCAAGCGCTGCATCGTCGGCGGTTTTGAGCGCGTGTTCGAGATCGGCCGTATCTTCCGTAACGAGGGCATGGACCTTACCCACAACCCCGAGTTCACCACGATGGAGGCCTATCGTGCCTTCTCCGACCTCGAGGGCATGAAGGCGCTCGCCCAGGGTGTCATTAAGGCGGCTAACAAGGCCATCGGCAACCCCGAGGTCATCGAGTACCAGGGCCAGACCATCGACCTTTCTGGTGAGTGGGCCAGCCGTCCCATGACCGACATCGTCTCCGACGTGCTCGGCAAACAGGTCACCATCGACACGCCGGTCGAGGAGCTTGCTGCCGCCGCGCGCGAGAAGGGCCTGGAGATTAAGCCCGAGTGGACCGCCGGCAAGATTATCGCCGAGATCTACGATGAGCTGGGCGAGGACACCATTGTCAACCCCACGTTCGTTTGCGATTACCCCATCGAGGTCAGCCCGCTTGCCAAGCGCTTTGAGGACGACCCGCGCCTGACGCACCGCTTTGAGCTGGTTATCGCCGGTCACGAGTACGCCAACGCGTTCTCCGAGCTCAACGACCCGGTCGACCAGGCCGAGCGCTTTGCCGCCCAGATGGCCGAGAAGGCTGGCGGCGACGACGAGGCCATGGAGTACGACGAGGACTACGTGCGCGCCCTCGAGTACGGTATGCCTCCCGCGGGCGGCATCGGCATCGGTATCGACCGCGTGGTCATGCTGCTCACCAACCAGGCTTCCATCCGCGACGTGCTACTGTTCCCGCACATGAAGCCCGAGAAGGGTTTCCAGTCCGGTGCCGCTGCCGCCAAGGCTGCCGAGGCCGGCAACACCGCGAGCCCGTTCGTCAAGCCGCTCAAGCCCACGGTTGATTACTCCAAGATCGCCGTCGAGCCGCTGTTTGAGGAGTTCGTCGACTTTGATACCTTCTCCAAGAGCGATTTCCGCGCTGTGAAGGTCAAGGCGTGCGAGGCCGTCAAGAAGTCCAAGAAGCTGCTGAACTTTACGCTCGACGACGGCACTGGCACCGACCGCACCATCCTCTCCGGCATTCACGGTTATTATGAGCCCGAGGACCTGGTCGGCAAGACTCTGCTCGCCATCACCAACCTGCCTCCGCGCAAGATGATGGGCATTCCCAGCTGCGGCATGCTCATCAGCGCTATCCACGAGGAGGATGGTGAGGAGCGTCTCAACCTGATCCAGCTCGACGCTTCTATTCCCGCCGGCGCAAAGATGTACTAGGGGGTTACGCGGTTCTACGAACCGCGTAACGGCTCGACGCTGCGCGGGCCGCATTTGGACAATCTGACGTTCAACTTCAAGGGCGCGAC
>CALJCO010000101.1 GCA_938023905.1 uncultured Collinsella sp.
AAAGTCATAGATGCGGGCGTGCTGGCTAAAATGGGTCGGCCGGGATTGGTCAATCTCGGCCGACTATATTTGGCTAAATTATTCCATCGCTAACACAGAAAGCTCGCTGATGTTTACTGGTGTTTCCGAAAACCCCAACAAAATATGCGCGGCATGCTAGCCCGGTGCTTCTTTTGGACCCTATCGCCTGCTCCCAGAGAGGCTCCGCTACGCCCCCATCGCCCACCATGTGCAATCGCGCGCATGTCCATGGCAAGCGCACCAATACCCATGGCGGTCATCGCAGAAGCCATGCGGCTCAAGCAACAGCCGCGCAACAGGCACAAACTAAGACAGCAATAAGCGATACTGACAAGGCCGAAGGGACCACAAGCTCAAACACCACCGACTCAAGTGATTCCGCAGTAGATGTCAAAAGAGACAACAACGCCGCCCCCGTCAGCGCGACCAGCGCAACCGACAGCACCATCCCCCATTAGCTTCCTCATCGAGCAGCGCGCTGGGCGCCTCCTCGATGGTCTTCCTCGGAGGAGTCTTCATTTCCTTGCACAGCAGTTCCTCGTCGACCGTTACGATGTTCGCAAATTCGGCACGTATCCCATTCGTCTGTGATTCGCTGCTTAGCCGCCAGAGACCACATGACAGAGCGCGGACCGTGATCCGTCATGTGGTTGTCAATTTCCAAAAAACTTGACGTTACCAGTGATGCGGTTTCAAACCGGTTAAAAAGGGGTATCGACCCAAGCCGATACCCCTAATGCAAGCACGCTTTAATCCAATTAAGCCATTATCAATACTGCTTTATCGGATCAGCGTACATCGTGAATTGAAAGCCAATCCAGCAACCTATCGAAGCTCTCTGTAAACTAGATCCCGTTTTTCGTGAAATAGCATATTCGCGGGTACATCTTTAGAAACAACACTATTCGCAGCGATGACCGCATTATCGCCAATGGCTACACCTTTAAGCACCACGACATTCGCGCCAAGCCAGACGTTGTCGCCAATATGCACGGGCGCTGTCGTAGTCGGCTGGTCCCGATACATGATCCCATCCTGCGACATACCGTGGTCGAAGTCATACACATGGACGTTTGGACCAAATAGGCAGCCTCTACCAATCTCAATTCGTTCATGAGCAATCAGGACGCAACCGTAATTGAAAGACGTTCGTTCACCGACGCTAATAACGCCTTTATCCGATACGCGACAATAAGACGGTCGCCTGAAAGCCTTCGTCATGGTTATCTGGCCAGGGAATCTCCCTGCAAGAAACGCCAACTTACCCCGGACATAAATCCAGGTCGCCACATGCTCAACAAAGTCCATTAAATTCAAGAGAAACGCCCCTAGTAACTATTTCCTTTTAATAAGCTGTTTCACAAGAGTCTTGAGAGATTTCACGAAGCCGTAGGCGCCAACAAACCGAGCAGTGCCCTCGAACCCCTTATGCTCATAAGCCTTCCAGAAACCATCAACGTTACCCTGCGGAGAGGACGACCTCTCCAGCATCGGATTACCGGGCAGCACCTCTTCAAGAGATATATCTGTTACGCCGGGCTCAAATACACCAGATGCGACAATACGCTCGGCTAGCTCACTATTAACCATAACAACAGAAAGTCCCTTATGATCATTAAAACCTTTGCGAACTCGATCGACGCCAAGAAAATCAGCAAGAGTAAAGTCGGAAACCCTGTTGACGTCGGTATAGGCGCAGTTATAACAGCTGGAATTTAAAGCGTTATTGCTATAGAACACATCTCGCCAAGTATTAGATTCAATCGTGTCATAGAGAGCAGTGCCGTCGTCCAAGAGAGCCTTCTCGACATGGACTCCCCAACCTCTGTCCTTGGGGCGATGAAAATATTTGATGACCTTCTTTCCGGACTTTTTTTCCAAAAAGGAAATGTATTCGCGGAACATACGATTACTAGGTGTGCCATGGCAGATTAAATCGCAGGTAACCAACTGTCCGGAATAGTTTTTCTTAGATAGAAAACTCCTAAGACCCGCAATTTGGCATGGGGTTCCGCTGTAGAGCACGTCAAGACCTTGTTTCAAGTCGTTATATGCTTCGACATATGAAGAGCCAACGAAGCCCTGTGAGTATTTTGAGCCTCGACAAGATTGCGCGTCGTCAACAGAGGCACAACGCCGCTGAACAACGCGGAAATCTTCATCGAAGCAAGCGCCGTAAACGACGCCGCCATTATTTAGGACGTAAGTAGCCAAGGTCCAAAACGCGGCACCCGAGGAACTTTTTGCGCGTTCGGCGTCGTCAGCCTGATAAGCCAATACCCGACGAGAGTTCATCTTCAGATCGTCGCTCGTCAAACCATTAGCCGGACATACCCTCTGGCACAAACCGCACTCAACACATTTTGATTCGTCAATCTTCGGACGGTAAAACCCATGAGAGTCTTCTACAATCTGAATCGCCGATCGAGGACACACAGACAGACACGCAGAGCACCCGGTACAGCGTTGACTATCTTTGCAGATATCCATGGAATCCCTCCCTATCGTTAAGAATCATCTTGTCTGAGCCGCAAATAGCAAACGCCGCCACACATGAAATGAAATACGGTATGTAGCACTGCGGATCGTATAAAGGGTTGCCTGAAAAGCAATAAATTAGAAAGAAAATCTGAACACCCAAACAGGCCCACAAGCAAAAGGAGTCCCCATAAGGACCTTCCTCTAAAAGAGATTCAGATCGATGCATGGCTGCAAGGATGGAGAGAAACGCGGGCACAACAAAAGCCGCAAGGCCAATCACACCCGTCTCGGCAAGCAACTGAAGGTATACGTTGTGAGCACTCATCGACGAAAAGCCAAGATTGCTGTACATTGCACCAAGGGAGGTAGTGGCAACATACTTGGAATAAGTCCCCCAACCACAACCAAGTAAGGGTTTTGCATAAAACATACTCCAAGCGCAATCGTACAAATAGCTTCTGCCATTGCCCGTTTCATCATCTGAAAGCTCAATAAACCTCTCAAGAGTCGCCTGAACAGCGGGAACAAACGTAGCAAGAACGCCGACAGCTATTACAGCGATTGCAGCAACAACCAAGGTCTTGAGCATCGTCCCGGTAAGCTTCTTTCTATTTACGAACAGATACGAGATGACGATAGCAGCAACGGATGCAACCAAAGGACCCCGCTTAGTAGTCAGAAAAAGTGCAAGCAAGAGCATCAGGCTCAGCATCAAATCTTTAATCCGAACCTTTTCCCTGCTACCAGCAAGACCACAGGCCCAAGAGACGAGACCCAAACTCAAATAAATCGAATTAGTGCTGTAGTGCGCCGTGAAGCCAGAGCGATAGTCCCTAGCCATATAGCTACCTGAAAAGAAGGCAGATTTAACTGGCAGATAAAGTGCGGGGACTAGCCAGAAGACGATGGTGCAGAACGCATGAAATGCTGCAAAGGCGACAAGAACCCTAAGGCATGAAGTGACCCAGGATCGCTCGCCTGCCGCAACATACATGCACAGAAATAGAAGCGTATAAACTACGAGCAGGGTTAAATTAGCCACACCGTATATCAAACTATGAATAAAGAACAGCACAAAGAAAGGTGCCCAAACCAGCTCAAGGCCAAATCTTTTGCAAGCAAATCTTCTGTTAGTCACAAAATGCAGGAGAAACGCCGTAGCAGATAGCAGGAGGCAGACATCGAGTGCAAGCGCAGAAGCAGCGAGCGATTGGCAGAAAAAGGCGTAAAAGAGCAGTGGAATGAACACCATGGACCCATCATTTAGGGAAAAGCGTCGCTCTAACTCAGAGCAAGACTCAACACCGGCCCTAGACGCGCTGAAATAATTCATCCTATTTAATCCTCATAAAACGACCAATAATCGAACTATAGCTAGGCCTGTCGAAGAAATAGAGCGTCGCGCATGCGGCGACTGCGCCCCAAATGACAAGACCGATGGCGACCGCAATCCATCCTGTCCAACTTCCAGCGAAGCAAGACAGTAAATAGCCAGGCATGGCCACAAGAACGGTCTGTAATACATACACGCCAAACGACCAAAAAGAACTCGAAAGAGAGTCCTTCGAGATTTTACGAGGCTCGTAGAGCAAAAGGTCAATCACGCGGTATAGATTGGATACGCAGGACGCAGCAATTGTGCCGACGACCCCAAAACGCATTGTGAGTGGGATACCCAAGACGATAATGATTGCAGCCTGCAAGCAGGTCTGCGCCCTAGTCTCACGGTACATGCCAGCAGCAATTACAAGTAGGCCCTGGGACGACTTGCCATGATAGAGAAAAACATTTAGGACGACGAGGAAACCGAGCAGGACATTGTGGTAATTTGCATCGTGAAACCCGCCTGCATACAAATCAACAAACGGCATAATCAATGAAAAAGCACATCCGCATGCCACAGCGGAGACTGCGTACACAAGCGCTCGATATGGCTTATAGGAAGACCGAAGACCCTCGTAGTCTCCCTCAGCAATCTGTCGACCAAAGAGCGCCTGAAGCCCTGTACCAAGGACATTCGGAATCATCTGTAGCCCCGTAGATACGAGCATGTAAACAGCAAGAACGCTAACTTCACTCATGCTCCCACAGAGGAAGGTCGCCAAAATAACGGGCGCGCCCGACTGAACGGCTCCCAAGATTTGGAGAAACAACGCATCCCATCTCTGGGGTAGCTGATAGTCACCGTAATCAACCTTGCAATTGAGCTTCGGATAATGGCGGCGTGTATACAGAGCGAGAATCAGGCTGCGCGCAAAAACCGCAGAGAGAGCCAACGCATAGACAGCGACAACAGGAGCATGGAGATAGGCAAACAAGAAAATGACGGCCGTGTTAACCAGCGTGAAGACCGTCGATGCGAGTTGAATGAGCCAGTTCTTTTGATCGGCGGTAAGGAAAACTTGGTACTTGGCGAGGGAAAAGAAATCCACGACGATCTTGGCACCCAACAGGAAGGTAAGCACCATGATCTCCCAAGGCGCAAGCGAACCTACCGAGACAAATATGGGATAAACGACCGAAAGGCCAACCAGCAAGACAAGAAACAACATGCCCGACTTCTGATAAAAGACCTTCGAGGCCGAAGCCACGACGTTAATCCCATCCCAGTCGCCCTTAGCAATAGGCTTATATAGAGCGAAGGTCGCCGCACCAGAAATACCAGCTTCGACAAGTGCGAAATAACCAATAAACTGAGTTAGAGAGGTCACCAGACCGTTAACCTCGGATCCATATACGCCAATAATCGCCCTTGGGACGAGGAAGCCGGCAACGATAGCGGTCAACTGGTAGACCAAGTTCCAAAAAGTATTCTTTGCAAACATAAGCCAGAAACGACACCTACAATCCAATGCAGCGAGCGATAAAGGCACGCGCTGTATCACGGTCATGTGAGAGGGTCTGGTTTGCATGACCATAGTCAACAGCCGAAGTAACGACCTCGTCTCGATACAGACAACCCTCAATTCCATAACGTGCGAGCAGGTCTGTAATCCTGACGTTACTCTGAACGGCGGAGTCCGACGTTTTAACGACAAACGACTTATTGAAATTCATGGAGAAGCAGGCGCCGTGGAAGGAGTCCGTGCAAACAAACGACGCCTCACTAACAAGCTTCAAGAAAGCAGCCGGACCGATACCCCTCACGTTAATCATGCCGGGGAATTTCTTCGTGTTGTAATGAATGCAGACGACAGGAACGCCGAGCTCGCTGGCGATCTTCCTAGCTCGATCCACGAGTTTTTGCTCAGAGTTAAGCGTATAAAGCAGAACATAGGATTGAGGTATCGTATCCAAGCCGTCATCTGAGGCTAACGCCGACCAGTCATCGCCCGTAAGAAGCAGGGTCGGATCAGGCATAAATACAGATTCGAGCCCCATCTCGCTAAGGACCTCCATAGAGCTCGGTTCCCTAACGGAAAGACCAGTGAACTTTGCCAGCCTGTCGGCCGCGCCTTCATCGCATGCCAAAATGGATTCCGCCGTCGCATCTCCCAGACTGGCAGCATAAGACGCGACCTTTGTAACTTCAGCGATGCCTTCACCCAAGAAGACTGGGTCATGCCCATTAACCCGAGGATTGAAAACCTGATCGCTGCCAATGAGGACGCAGTCGAGGCTCTTGGCTCTATCAATAAGAGCTTGCTTATCCAGCTTTCCCGTAGGGCTTAGATTGCGCTTAGCAAATCGACTGAACGAATTAAGCCTCTGGCGCTCAAAACCCCTGCGAAGGAAATAGCGAACGGCATCCGAAGGATTGAACGAGAAGCACGTACCCAACTCTCGATCATCGAGTTCCTTATTGCTGTAATTGAGCACTTCGCAGTCGCAGCCCAACGACATCACGGTCCTGCGCAGAGCACATGCTTGTAGCGAAGCACCATAATTTACGGTATTCGAAAATGTGAGGATGCCTATGCGTTTCAATATCTTACCGCCTAACTATTCGCAAGCTCGTTAAACCAAATTGATGATGTAACCTTCAGTAGCGTTATCGGTTTCGATAATCTTGCACGGGTTGCCAATGACTATCGAATGATCGGGAATATCCTGGTTAACAAAGGTATTGGAGGCAATAAAGACATCGTTTCCAATGGTCACATTACCTGCAACCGTCGAGTTAATACCGAGATATACGCGGTCACCAATCGTAGGGACGCCCTTTCTATGGCCACGGTTTTCTTGGCCGATGGTGCATCCCTTATGGATGTTCACGTTACGGCCGAACTTCGCGCCGGCGTTTACAGTAATGCCGTAAGGGTGACCAATGTAGAAGCCTTCACCAATTTGAGTTGATGGCGAAATCTCGAGTCCACACTTCCTGGAAAGATGTTTCCTCGGAAGCGTGAAGAGGAGTTTTCGCAAACCCCCTGCCTGACACATCCTTAGATAGAAAACATAGCGGTAGCCAAAATCACCTAATAACCGGCCGAGCTTTACGCCTTGCGTACCGAAATAGTGATAAGTATCTTTAGCGAATACGTCCACTCTAACTTCTCTCTCCTCTAGCAATCTTTTCGCGAACAACGCCAAAGATTCTCTTAGTTCCTACAACCAAGCCACCGTCACTAAGCTCCATGAGAATTCGACCCAAAATCTGCGAAAGCCTTCGCCCAATGAAAGGGGAACACTTACGCACAACCTTCCGCTTGATGCGATATTTGGGCTCAACCCAGCTTCCCGAAGAGCGATGGATGCTGTAGGTTTCACGCTTGATGTGATAACCGCCGAAACCGTAAACGGGGTTGAACGCTTTGGAGTCCAAGGCAAGCCAGCCACCGAAATGCTGCTCTTTATTCACGCGTTCAAAGCCGATTTTTTGAAGCTCAGCAGTGAATACCTCATTCACCGTGATCTTGTCGAGAAAATCAGGATCACAGGAGAACTCCATCGACTCATATCGTTCCACGCATGCGCGAATTACAGGGTCATGAGGCTCAACAGCAACAATCAAGCCGGTGGTGGCAGTCAACGAGGATTCTTCGATTGCAGTGAAAGGAATGCTTTCCATGAGAGGCGATATGTCTCGTATGAGCTCGCTGCCGATATCCATATAGATGCCGCCGTGCTCATACAAGACCTTAAAGCGAGCGTAGTCCGACACAAATGCCCAGAGGCCCGCCGCATACGCGCCCCTTGACCAAGAGCATGATGCGAAGTCGAAGTTATCCTCATTCCACTGCTTGACCTCAAACCCAGGCGCAAACTTCTCCCACGAAGCCAAGGACCTCACAGCAGTCTCAGAGAGCGGATTGCCTCCGAACCAGCAGTAATGAATAGTCTTATCCATCGTCACGCTCCTAAATGTGCAACTTGGAAATAAGAAACGGAGTCTGACGGGTCTCCAATATCGTCCAAGAAAGCGAGTCTCACCGGCAAATATCTTCGTAAACCATGCCAAGCCGGTTCATAAACGCCGTAAGGGAAAAGGCATCTTTTATGCGAGCTCGTCCCTGAATTCCAATCATTTCCTTGTAAGAGATATCGCTCATGAGATTCTCGAGCTTAGTGGCCAACGCATCAACATCATCAACTGGAAACATAATTCCGTCTACGCCGTCGGTAATGACTTGTGGAATACCCCCGACAGGAGTCGCAATGGTAGCAAGTCCGTACGACATTGCCTCAAGCACGCTCATAGGCATGCCCTCATTCTTTGAAGGAAGGCAGAACATGCTACTGTTGCGAAAGGCTTCGTCTTTTTTTTCACCTTTAGCCCAGCCTATAAAGCTGCACCTGTCACCAATTCCAAGTTCATCCGCCAGTTGTTCATATGCTGGCACATCCCCGTCTCCGCCAAAGACAAAACGCGCATCGGGATGAGTCTTAAGAACGCGCTTAGCAGCGCGCAAAAGTAAATCCGGACTCTTGCGCGCATCAAGACGCCCCATGAACAAAACCGTATTGCACGAATAATCAATAGCGTTAACCTCAGGAACGTCAACGGCGTTATGCACCACCACGATACGATCCAAGGAACAGATGTGCCTTTTTAGAAGGAATTCCTTCCACTCCTCCGACAGAACGACCACCTTTGAGCAACATTCAAAGGAATGCGAGATATCGCGTCTCTCAGCCTCGCTACATTCTTCGTCAAACCAAACACCGAACTCGCTACCATGCAGATGGAGAAGAACGGGTTTGTTTCGAAAGAAGGCCGCCCTCATGAAGATCTTTTTTCGGCGATAGCTGCCACGAGACGCCATATGCACATGTACGAGATCGCACGCGTTGAGCCTACTGAGATATTTCATATAAGCCACAAGGGCAATGGAGAGCTTCTTGAACTTCCCGCCCTCAGCAGTTGTCGAAATGAATTCTATTGAACCTTCGTTACGATTCGACCACTTCATAATGTTGTTTTCAACCGTGGAGATGCCACCCATAGCATCAAGACTCGGGCCAATCATCAACACTTTAGGCATTATCAGCACCTAAAGATCTTTTAGAAGAAGGGCAAGACCAATCGCAGTACTTTTCTAAATGGGAAACAGTTGGCAAAACAAACAAATCGCCAAGCTCTCGGTCAAGTCTATCGGGTTGCTCCTCTAGAGCATAGAAGGGATCGTATCCGCCTCCGGTATAGAAAGTCATCTCGCCAAAGTAAGGTTTACCGCTAATGTTGTACCAGTCAACCCGCACGTGAGGGAAACCATCAGAGAGTTTCTCGGAAAGCTCAAGCATAAGTTCGTAGTTCTCGGGCTTTACAGTAGGCTCATGCTCAGATACCTCATGGTCGATATCGCCACGCTGCTCCCATTCAGTAGAAAAGTACTGCATTTCATGATTAGTGAAACGATCGGCGTCCGTCTGAACAAGAGCTGCCTTACCGTCAAAACAATAGAATTTGTAATCAGTCGGAGTCGCTCTTCCAGGTTCATCAAGAAATGCTTCCGCCACAATGCGAGGCGTGATACCGAGATAAGCCCACTCCCTGCCCTGCCAATACCAGTTTCTATGCAAGGCAACATTCAGACGTTTCTTGGCCTCAACAAAATCAAAATTCGACTTATCCGTGCAAACAAATGTGCTCTGCGAGTCGTGAGTACATTTAAGCACAAACTTCTCCGGCAATTTATCGAGATCGATCTCTTCAGCTGCATTGAAAACACCGAAAAGTGGCACAAGATACTCGGACCCAATACGTTGTTCGACGAAAGAGCGCACGCCATATTTATCTGCGAGCTGAGTCAAAACTGGATTATGGTAGTTAAGCTTGTACCACTGCAGCTTCTCATTGAATGTCTTAGGACACTCGAAATCAGGCTCGTAATGAAGTTTGGCTTTGAAGTAGAGACGCATATATGCCTCATCAGGAATGAAGCGCAGGTTGTTTTTAAGAGAAAGAGTAAACCTCTTTTTTAGCTTCACTATTTACCTCCAATAACGTCCGCAATTCGCTCACTCGCATGTCCGTCACCGTAAGGATTCGACGCATGACTCATGACCTCGTACTCGGCCTGATCGCTGAGCAGGCGGCTGAACTCGCGGTAGATCACGTCCTCCTCGGTGCCGACGAGCTTCAGCGTGCCGGCCGCCACGCCCTCGGGGCGCTCCGTGGTGTCGCGCATGACGAGCACCGGCTTGCCCAGACTCGGGGCCTCCTCCTGGATACCGCCGGAATCGGTGAGGATGAGGTGGCTCGCGGCCATGAAGTTGTGGAAATCGAGCACCTCGAGCGGGTCGATGATGTGCAGGCGGTCGAAGCCGTCGAGCTCCTCGTGTGCCGCCTTGCGGACGAGCGGGTTCATGTGGATGGGGTAGATCGCCTTTGTGTCCGGATGCTCCTCCATCACGCGGCGGATGGCGCGGAACATGCGGTGCATGGGCTCACCCAAGTTCTCGCGGCGATGCGCCGTGATGAGGATGAGGCGGGAGCCCTCAGCCCAATCGAGCTCGGGGTGGGAGTAGCCCTCGCGCACGGTAGTGCGCAGTGCGTCGATGCCGGTGTTGCCGGTGACCCAGATCCCGGACTCGAGCTTGCCCTCGCCGAGCAGGTTCTGCTTGCTCGCCTCCGTGGGTGCGAAGTAGTACTCGCTCACGATGTCGACCGCCTGGCGGTTGAACTCCTCCGGCCAGGGGCTGTAGATGTCGTGCGTGCGCAGGCCGGCCTCCACATGCCCCACGGGGATCTGCAGGTAGAAACACGCGAGCGCCGCGGCGAAGCTGGTCGTGGTGTCGCCGTGGACCAGGACCACGTCGGGCGTCTCGTCCTCGAGGACGGCCTTGAGCTTAAGCAGCACGTCGCACGTCACGTCGAACAGCGTCTGGCCCGGCTTCATGATCGCCAGGTCGTGGTCGGGAGTCACATCGAAGACGCGCAGAACCTGGTCCAGCATCTCGCGGTGCTGGCCGGTCACAGTCACGACGGTCTCGAACTCATCCGTACGCGCCTTGAGCTCGTTGGCGAGCGGGCACATCTTGATTGCCTCCGGGCGGGTGCCGAAGACGAGCATTACCTTCTTCAAAACGATTTCTCCTGAAGAGTCACATGGTCTTACAGCTTGTAGACGTTCTCTCCGTCGCCGCAGACGTTGCGCGGGTCGATAAGGACGCGCTCGCCGAAGATGCCGGGGTTGTCCGTGACCTGGGAGTGGCCGACCATCACGATCACCATCTCCAGTCCGTCCAGGAACTCATCCATAGAGTGGACCTGGCCGGGAACCTCGTCGCGCTCGACCCACGGGTCGTAGACCTTGACGGAGCCGGCGCAGAGGTGCTCGGACATGGACTCGAGCATCTGCAGCGTCGGGGACTCGCGGACGTCGTCGACGTTCTCCTTGTAGGTGAGGCCGTAGATGCCGACCTTCGAGGCGTCCGTGATGCCGCGCTCGACCATGACCTCGTGGGCCCGGTGCATGACGTACTCGGGCATGGAGGCGTTTGTCTGCAGGGCGAGGCGGATGAAGTTGGCCGTCTCGGGGTAGTCGCCGACCAGGAACCACGGGTCGACCGGGATGCAGTGGCCGCCGACGCCCGGGCCGGGGTTGAGGATGTTCACGCGCGGGTGCTTGTTGGCGATGCGGATGACCTCGGCGACGTCCATGCCGCCGATGCGGCAGATCTTGGCGAGCTCGTTGGAGAAGGCGATGTTCACCGCGCGGAAGGTGTTCTCGACGACCTTGGTCATCTCGGCGGTGCGGATGTCGGTGACGGAGATCTCGCCCTGGCAGAAGCTGGCGTAGACCTTCGCCACGGCCTCGCCCACCTCGGGGTCGTCGGCGCCGATGGTGCGGTTGTTGTGCAGCAGCTCGTAGACCATGTTGCCCGGGATGATGCGCTCGGGGGCGTGGACGAGCCTGACGTCCTCGCGGCCGGCCTCTATGAGTAGCGGGCGAACGAAGCGGTCGATGGTGTTGGGCGAGACGGTGGACTCGACTACGAGCACGGC
This sequence comes from uncultured Collinsella sp., assembly GCA_938023905.1. GTDB lineage: Bacteria > Actinomycetota > Coriobacteriia > Coriobacteriales > Coriobacteriaceae > Collinsella. The sequence continues at coordinate 11,894 of CALJCO010000101.1, forward strand.
GCCCTCGGGCGCGACCTCGAGGACGGTCTTGCAGGCCGCCACGACGTAGCAGGGGTCGATCTTCTTGTCTAGCTTGTCGTAGGGAGTGGGGACCGAGACGATGTAGGTGTCGCAGACCTGGTAGTCGGTGGAGAACTTGATTCCGGACTTCAGGGCGTCGGCGAACAGCTCGTCCAGGCCCTCCTCCTTGAAGGTAGTCTTGCCGGCGTTGAGCGTGGCGACGAGCTCCTCGTTGTAATCCGTGCCCACGACCTCCACGCCGTGGGATGCCATCATGAGGGCGGTGGGCAGGCCGATGTAGCCGAGACCGATAACGTTAACCATTGCTATTCACCTTTCTTAGCGAACTTGTATTTATACGTGAGGGCGACGAATTTTAGGTTGCCGATGATGTAGCGTTTCCACAGCCTTCCGGGCTCCTGGATGAAGCGGTAGAACCACTCCAGGCCGTGCTTCTGCATCCACGTCGGAGCTCGGTCGGTTACGCCGGCAACAACATCGAAGCTGCCGCCGACGCCCATGACGAAGGGGATTCCGATCTGGTCGATGTACTTGTGGACCCAGTACTCTTTCTTGGGAGAGGAGAAAGCGACGAACATCATGTCGGCTCCCGAGGCGGCCATATCGGATACGATCTGGGGCTCGTCCGCCTCGGTGAAGTAGCCGTTGCGATACCCTGCGATCTGGATGCCCGGGTACCTGTCCTCGAAAATCGCTTTGACCTTGGTGACCACCTCTTCCTTCGCCCCGAAGAGGTAGATGCGGTAGCCCTTCTCGGACGCCAGCCCGACAAGCCTCTGGAACAGGTCGATGCCCGTGACGCGTTCCCCGAGAGGAACCCCCAGCTTTTTCGCCGCCCAGACGATCGAGGCGCCGTCGGCGTTGATCAGGGGGCATTCGTTGACGATTGACGCGAGCTCGGGATCCGCCTCCATCAGGTTGAGCTTGGAGGCGTTGATTACGACATGCTGGGTCGGTACGCCCCTCGCGATGATCTTCTCGATTTCATCCACCGTCTCGTCAAGCGAGATGGCGTTTACATACGTGTTCAGAATTGGATAACGATTGCCGGCTGACACTAGCACGCCCCGCTTCCCGTAATTACCTCGACGACAGTGAGTAGAACGATCTTGAGATCCGTGATGACGCCGCGCTTGGCTATGTACTCAAGGTCGCGCTGGACCATTCCGTCGAAACCCGTTGAATTGCGGTCCGTCACCTGCCACCAGCCGGTTATCCCGGGCTTCACGGCCAGGCGCTGCAGGTCGTACTCGGTGTACTCCGCAACCTCATTAGGCAGCGGCGGGCGCGGACCCACGACGGACATCTGGCCCAGGAATACGTTAATGAACTGCGGGAACTCGTCGATGGAGTGCTTGCGGATGAACTTCCCGATCTTGGTGACGCGGGGGTCCTCCTTCATCTTGAACATGGCGCCGGCGATCTCGTTCTGCTCCTTGAGCTCGGCGAGGCGCTCGTCGGCGTCCTTGTACATGGAGCGGAACTTCCACATGCGGAAGGTTGACAGGCTGCCGTCGGGGCGGGTCTGACCAACGCGGATCTGGCTGTAGAAGGGGCTGCCCTCGCTCTCCATGCGGATGGCCGCGGCAAGCACCAGACTCGGCACGGCAATGACGGCCAGCACGCAGCCGCTGAACACGATGTCGAACGCGCGCTTGACGGCACGGTAGGCCAGGCGCGAGTTGTCCCAGTCCATGATGGATTGCACAGCCTTATATCGACCGGTGCATTCACGCTGGTCCATAGCCTGACCAATCAGCGCTGCCCCCGCGGGCGCATTGCTCTCTGTCACTTCTTTATTAGCAGCCACAATAAAACTTACGTTCCTGTCCCCAGGAACCCCCCCCCATCTATGAATCCAAAATCAAGTAATTTGCTAGTGCAACGTCTCCCTTACGTTTTGCTGGGCACGTCTAACGGAAGCAGCTCCCTAAATGTGGAGTCACCCTCGCCCACGTCTACCAGGCACCAGCGCTTATGACGGTCTATCTTCTTTACACGGGCCTCTTGCCCCACCAAGGGACCCTGCTCTATGTGCAACACGCCGTCTTCTATGCGGGCAACGCTGTTACGCACCACGCCGTCATCGTCCAGTACGCTGCGGTACCAGTCTTGTGCATCGTCCGGCATGGGCATGTACGCCCGCTCCCTACTGCCGGCGATGCGGCAGCCAAAGCTCAACTGGGCCAGGGCCCTATCGAGCGCGGCGGCATCGTGCGTGGCGACGAAGAAGTATTCCTTGTACATAGGTTTGGTTTGGAGCGACCAGGCGCCATCCCGCTTAAACCAGAACTCCTTTTGCATTACAAAGGCGTCTTTCATAAGCTCTTGCGGGATAATGCGGCGGACCTTTTCACAGGTCTCGCGCTCTTTTCCATGGGGGGTGTGAACCAGATACCAGCGGAGGCGGCCGTGCTGGCTGTTAGTGGTGGCGTCATAAAATGCGCCCGGCAGCTGCTCTTGGCGCCGTGCCGTCTGTTCCATGTTCTCGCCCCCTCTTTTGGCTTTGCGATGCACGCAAATGCAGGGGCGTTTAGAACAGGCTTCTCGCTCGCAGCTAGGCGCAGTCGCAAAAGTACAGGTTTTTATAGAGGGGTATGGAGATGTACCTACTGGTTGATTTCCGGTCTCAACCGAACACATTGAGCTGACGGCACGCTCCCGCAGT
>CALJCO010000102.1 GCA_938023905.1 uncultured Collinsella sp.
CTGGTGATCTCCGCCTTGAGAGGGCGGCGTCCTAAACCGCTAGACGAACGGGCCACATGACATCTGCACTGCCGTGCTGCGAGGATATATACTACGGGACAAAAAACGTCAGCGCAAGAAGAAATTCCAAATTGCCGAAAAATTGTCGGCAGGTTATGGAACACGCAGGTAAACAGGATAGCTAATTCAAGTTGAGATGGACCAAAAGAGCTTCGCGGTCGTTGGGGATGTTGTCCTCGATAACGGCGTCGAGGGCGACGTTGAGTAGCTGGCCTAGCTCGGGCCCCGGCTTCACACCGGCGCGGATCAGGTCGCCGCCGTTAATGGCGAGCATCTTGAGCGTATAGGGCTCCCCCGCCTTCAGCAGCTCGTGCGCCATCGCGCGCATCTCCTCAATCGTCTCGACGTAATAGAAGCACGACGGGGCCTTGCCAAGTGTGTCAGCACGCTTAAGATCCATGAGCTCGTCCATCAGACGCGGCGTGTCGACGCCCTCGCCCGAAAGCGCGCGCATCATATTGAGCAGGCAGGAGCGCTCGGGGCGCAGTGGCTTGTCGTGATATTTGATGAGCAGGCACACGTCGCGCACCAGGTCGTGCGAGAGCGCCAGGCGATCCATAATGGCGCGCGCTTTCTTGGCGCCGAGCTCGGGATGACCGTAGAAGTGTCCGCTGCCGGCGTGATCGACCGTAAAGCACTCGGGCTTGGACACATCGTGCAGAAACGCCGCCCACATAAGGCTCGACGAGGGCGCGACGCCGTCGCACAGCGCCAGCTCCCCTGCCACCGTCAGCACGCAGGCGATATGCTCGTAGACGTTAAACGCATGATAGACACTGCTTTGATCAAACCCGCGAGCGGGCGCAAGCTCGGGCACGGCGGCGCAGATGAGCTCGGGGTAGCGGAGCATCGCGTCTCCCCCATGACCGGTCGAAAGAATGCCCTCGAGCTCAATACCCACACGCTCACGCGCCACGGCATCGAGCAGCGGCGCACACTCGGCAAGCGCGCGCTTAGTCTCGGGCTCAATCATAAAGTCCAGGCGGCAGGCAAAGCGTACCGCACGCAGCATGCGCAGGGCGTCCTCGTTAAAGCGACGCTTGGGATCGCCGACAGCGCGAATCAGCTTGCGCTCCAAGTCACCCTGGCCGTCGTAGCGGTCGACAAGCCCGCGCTCGGGATGCCAGGCCATGGCGTTGACGGTAAAGTCTCGGCGCGCCAGATCGTCCTCGAGCGAGGCGGCACGCTCCACACTCTGGGGATGTCGCCCATCGGTATAGAAGCCATCCAGACGGTACGTGGTGACCTCGATACGCTCGCCATCGGAAATAGCCGTGATTCCGCCAAATTTAATGCCCGACTCCACAACCGCGATGCCGGCGGCCTCGAGCGCCGCTTTGGACTCCTGCCACAGGCCGCTACAGCACATATCAACATCGTGGCTGGGGCGCCCCATCAGGGCATCACGTACCCAACCGCCTACGTACCAAGCCTCAAGACCAGCTGCCTCGAGCGCACGTAGAACGCGCAGGGAGGCAGCTGACGGCTGCGTAGCGTTAAGCGAAACTGTGCACATTCCTGTGGCCTCCTGCAATTGCGAGTGTATTGATTGTTGGCTCTCAAGTAGTCTAGCAAGAAACAGGAGAAGGCGCACACGCGAACCCACTTCGCGCACGATTGAGCCCCAAGGGCTCGACAGCAGGCTTAAAAAAGCACCCGTCTCGAAAATCCGAGACGGGTGCTCGACAAGCAAAGAATGTAACCGTATGCCGCGCTAGCAAACCTGACGGATGGCAATACCCTTCTTGTATTCGTCCACCTTGGCAAAGTCACCCAGACCCGGGCACTCGACCACGTTGGCGCCGGTAGCCATCGACAGGCGCAGGGCGTCCTCGACGCGCTCGGGGGCGTCGTGCCACACGGACAGGAAGGCAGCGAGCGAGGAATCGCCGGCGCACACCGTCGACAGCAGCTTGACGTCGAAGGTGCGGTTGGCAAACCAGATGTGCTCGCCGTTGGAGAAGTACGCGCCGTCGCCGCCGAGCGTCAGCAGTACATTCTTAGCGCCCTTGGCGTGCAGCTCGGCCATGGCGCCCTTGACGGACTCGTCGTCGCCACCGCTCACCTTTATGCCAAAGATGTCGAGCAGCTCGTCGTCATTGGGCTTGATCAGCAGCGGCTCCATGGCAATGAGGTCTGCCAGCTGATGGCTCGAGATATCGAGGACGAACTCGGCCCCCTTGGCCTTGACGCGGCGCAGGACCTCGGCCAGGAAGCCCTCGGAAGTGTTGGGAGGCAGCGAGCCGCTGATGACCAGGCAGGTCATGTCATCGAGCGAATCGATGAGCTCAAACAGCTCCTGCTCGTTGGCCTCGTTGATGGCGGCACCGGCGTTGACCATGTTGTACTCGGTGTCGGGGCCGGCGTTGAGGAACACGTTGACGCGCGTAATGCCGTCGGTCCACACGGGCTTGACGGGCACGCCCAGGGCCTCGGCACCCTTAACGATAAACTCGCCCGAGAAGCCGGCGAAGAAACCCAGGATCGTGGTGTCGACACCGTAGTGGTCAAGCGTAAACGAGACGTTGAGGCCCTTGCCGTTGGGCGTGTAGACGGCGTTGCGGGTACGCGTGACGGTGTTGGCAGCAAGGCCGTCGCAGGCGATGTTGTAGTCAATGGCGGGATTTGCAGTGAGCGTGTAAATCATGAATGTTCCTTTCACGAAGCAACGTGTTAATGAAAGTATATTCCACGCATCGGTAAAAGGCTAGGACAACTCGGTGAACGGTGTGGAAGCGATGGAGTACGGAAGGACACCTCTCCCCCAAGGCGGAACAAAAAAGCGCCCCGATCAAAACCGGGACGCCGCATGCGCACGAATATGTCGCGTTTCGCTTACTTGCGATCGAGCTTGCGGACAGCAACGCGCTTGCTGTACTCGTCGACGTGACCAAAGTCGCCGATGCCGACGGACTCAGCAACGTTGGCGCCGGTGGCCATAGCGAGCTTCATGGCCTCCTCGACGTTGTCGCGATCCCTGTACCACTTGTGCAGGAACGCAGCGAGGGTGCAGTCGCCGGCGCAGACGGAAGAGACAAGCTTGATGTTGAACTCACGCTTGGCGTACCAAATGTCCTCGCCGTTGGAGAAGTAAGCGTCACCGCGGCTACCACGGGTGAGCAGCACGTTCTGGACGCCGGCCTCGTGAGCCAGCTTCATGGCAACGCGGACCTCGTCGTCGGTGTCGACCGGCACGCCGAAGATAGCCTTCATCTCGTGATGGTTCGGCTTAATGAGCAGCGGCTTCTTGTGAGCGAGCTCCTTGAGCTTGTCGGAGGACAGGTCCAGGACGACGTCGGCGCCACGGGCCTGAGCGTGCTCCATGACCTGAGCCAGGAAGTCAGGCGTAGCTTTGGGAGGCACGGAGCCGGAGACGATCAGGCACTCAAGGTCGCCCGCGGTGTCCAGGATGTTGTAGAGCTCCTCCTGGTGCTGCGGCGTGATCGGAGCACCAGGGTTCAGGATGCCGTACTCGTGCTGGCCATCGTTGACGTAGGTGTTAATGCGCGTGATACCGTCGGTCCAGACCGGGCGGCAGAGGCAACCCAGGTTCATGACCTCCTCGACGATGAACTTGCCCGTGAAGCCGGCGAAGAAACCGAGCGCGACGGTGTCGACGCCCATCTTCTTAAAGGCGAAGGACACGTCGAGGCCCTTGCCGTTAGCCGTGTAGCTGGCCGAGCCGGTGCGGACGTTCTCGTCGGGCTCGAGCGGAGAGCTCGAAACCGTCATGTCGACAGCCGGGTTAGCGGTTAGCGTGTAGAACATTTACAGTACCCCCTGTATATGTGAGGGCCGCGTGGTCGGCCCATTCCAACCACGCGGTTACCTCTGATACCAAATTAGCGAGCTGCGGACTCGAGCAGTGCCTTGACCTCGGCAGCGGTGTTGCAGGCGAGCGCTTTCTCGGCGAGCTCGTCGCACTCGGCCTTGGTCCACTGGCTGATGGTCTTGCGGGCGCGCAGGATGGACGGAGCGCTCATCGAGAACTCCTCCAGGCCCCAGCTGATCAGCAGCGGCTCGAGCAGCGGATCGGCAGCAGCCTCGCCGCACATACCGACCATGATGCCGGCCTTCACGCCGCTCTCGATGATGTTCTTGAGCGAGCGAAGCACGGCGGGATAGTAAACCTGGTACAGGTTGGAGATGGTGTCGTTACCACGGTCGGCGCACATGGTGTAGCCGATCAGGTCGTTGGTGCCGATGGAGAAGAAGTCGGCGACCTCGGCCAGGCGGTCAGCGAGCAGCGAAGCGGCAGGCGTCTCGACCATGATGCCGACCTCGATGTTCTCGTTGAACTTGCGGCCCTCTTCGGTCAGCTCGGCCTTGCACTGCTCGACAAGCTCCTTGACGGCCACGACCTCCTCGACGCAGGTGACGAGCGGGATCATGATCTTGACGTCACCAAAGGCGCTGGCGCGCAGCAGGGCGCGGAGCTGGACCTTGTACTGGTCGGGGTTGGCCAGGCAGTAACGAACGGCGCGGAAGCCCATGAAGGGGTTCTCTTCCTTGACCATGTGCAGGTACGGAATCTCCTTGTCGCCACCCACATCGAGCGTGCGGATGATGACCGGAGCGCCCTTGAGCGCGCTGGCGACCTTACGGTAGGCGTTGAACTGCTCCTCCTCGGAAGGAAGCTCAGCAGAGTCCATGAACAGGAACTCAGAGCGGAACAGGCCGATAGCCTCGGCGTCATGATCGAGCGCGTTGGGCACGTCATCGGGGTTGCCGATGTTGCAGGCGATGATCTTCTTGATGCCGTCGGCAGTCACGGAAGGCTTGCCGCGGAAGGCCTCGAGAGCTGCCTTCTCGGCAGCGAAAGCCTCGGCCTTGGCAGTGTAGGCGGCGAGCGTCTCCTCGTTGGGATCGGCCTCGACGATACCCTTGCCACCGTCGACGACAACGGTCATGCCGTTGCGCAGTGCGGTGCAGCTGTTGGAAACCGAAAGGACGGCCGGGATCTCGAGGGCGCGCGCGATGATCGCGGAGTGCGACGTGCGGCCACCGGTCTCGGTGACGATACCGGCAACGTGGGCCTTATCGATCGTGGCGGTCATGGACGGCGTGAGGTCATGCACGACAACGACGGTGTTCTCGGGCAGGACGGAGAGGTCGACGACCTCCTTGCCCAGCAGCTCAGCCAGAATACCGGTGCGGATGTCGGCGATGTCGGCCGCGCGCAGACGGAACATCTCGTCGTCCATGGACAGGAACATGTTCTCGAACATGGTCGAGGTGTCCATGAGCGCCTGCTCGGCGCAGGTGCCGCCGTCAATGGCGGCGTTGATGGCGTCGGTCATGCCCGGATCCTGAGCCAGGACAATGTGTCCGCTCATGATCTCGGCCTCGGCCTCGCCCACCGTCTCCTTCATGTGGTCGGCCTGAGCCTGGGTCTTCTCGCAGAAGACCGAAAGAGCGGACTGATAGCGCTCCTTCTCTGCTGCCGAATCAGCAACCTCGTGCGGCTCAAACGTCAAGTCGGGATCGACGGCGACCATGACGGTGCCGATACCGATGCCCTCGGAAGCGTTGACTCCCTGATACATTCCCATTCCTCTCTCCGTGTCATGTGATAAAGCGTTTTGCCATATCCATGACAAAAGAGCGCAGCTACCTTACAACAGGTCACTGCGCCCCCAAATATGAACTTAGTTGTTCAACATGCGACCCGTTTGAGTTCTACTCGCCAAGACCGCTCTTGATGAGCTCGATGGCAGCAGCCAGAGCCTCGGCCTCGTCAGCGCCGTCGCACTTTACCTCGACCTCGGTACCGCAGGGGATACCAGCAGCCATGAGGGCCATCGGGGACTTGCCGTTGACCTCCTTCTCGGGGGTGACGACCGTTACGTCACAGGCGTACTTGCCCATGGTGGAGGCGAACAGACCAGCCGGACGCATGTGCAGACCCTGAGGATTAACGAGGGTAGCCTTCTCAGAAACCATAGTTGACTCCTTTTTTGTGTTTAACCCCTGTCATACATGTGGCAGGAGTCAGATTCACGACGTTGTTTATATTAACTCACATCAAACGGTTTTTCATTGTGTTTCGCACGAATTGTTGGACAGATGTCGTTCGCTGTCCGCTCGCCTGCCGGGCGGGGCGGTTAAGTTTGTCGCGAGTTCCGCACGCAAAGG
>CALJCO010000103.1 GCA_938023905.1 uncultured Collinsella sp.
AGAGGTGGTAGAAGCCGTCGAAAAGGCTCTTGAAGCCAAAGGCTTGCTGCCAGTCCGCCATTCCTGCGCGCGCCATGCCCGCGCGGTTGTAATGGTTGAACCCGGCGGCGCTCGACATGCCCGAGCCGATGCCGACGATGATGGCGTCGGCATCATCGATAAGGCTTCGAAGCCTACGCGCTTCTCTTTCTAGGGGTGGCATCGGGCGATCTCCTCGAAAGCCGGGGCCATATCGCCGTCAACGAGAATCGTCTCGCACGAAGCGTCGGGCGCCATGGCCTGGCTGTAGTTGAACACGATGTAGGTGGCGTGCTCGCAGGCGTTCGCGATCTGGGTGAGCATGCGCTTTATGACGCCGTTGTGCAGTCCCACGCCAAGTTCGAGGATGGCGACCCTGCCGTTGCGATGGGCTTGCACAAGACGCGCGAGCTCGTCGAGCTGGGCCATGGCGAGGGCGTCTGGATGGGCGAGGCACCGCTCGTCAACCGACGTGCGCGTGCTCCCCTCAGTCTCGAGCACGCGCTCCTCGTCGAACCCGGCGCGCGCGAAGTGCCCGTCGATGTTGCATGTGACCACGAAGGTGTCGGCGTGCTCCGTAAGACGCCGCAGCCCGTTCATGAGCGAGCCGGGCTCATATTCGAGATACTCCTTTTGATGGAACCGCTCGGCCCATCGGCGTCGCACGCTGGCATCCGGGGAAGCGAGCCCCTGCAGTATGCAGCCGATGCCGTCTGCCTGGGCGAGGTCCCCGTACGCCTCTTGGAAATGAGCATCGGCGCAGAAAAGGTTGAGCCCCTCCGCCATGTCGAGTCCGTTGCTAGCGCCGATGATGACAAGATCCGCTTCGGCTAGCGCCCTGCCTATGCGAACTGCTTTCGCCGTCTCCATGCGCTACCTCCCCAGCGTCTTGCGCACGTCGGCGAGCACGTCGGCGATGTCGGCGCGAACGGCGAGCCCCCGATCCTCGATCGCGCGGGGGAGAAACTGCGTCTTGTTGTTTACGGCGATGTAGCTGGCCTGCGGTAACTGCGCCGTGAGGGCCCAGAACGGCTCCTGGATAAACGCGGGCGTCATGCGGCCCACACCCAGCTCGAGGAAGAGGATCCTCTGCCGTGCGTGCGCGTCGAGCCAGTCGGACACCTTGCGGTACTGCTCCTCGTAGAGTTCGCCCTGCAGGAAGTTGCCGTAGCCGCGAACCCAGGGGAACGCCTCTGCTCCGCAGTGCGGGCAGCGCGGCACGAGCTCTGTCGGAACCTCCAGACCGTCTCCCATGGCCTCTACCATGTGGGAGACCGGCTCGACCGCGTTCCACACCTCGTCGGTGCAACAGTGGGAGCACTGAAAGAAGCGGTGGTCGCCTTGGATCTCTGCCACTTTCTCCCAGGGATAGAGCTTCACAAACTGCGTGTCCTGGTTGGTGGTGAGCACGAAGAAATCCTTCTCGGCGAGAATGGTGTCGAGGTCCCTGTAGGGCTTGCGCAGCGGGGCGTTGAGCGTGGTGTCGAGGAAGGTGGCGAGGTATCCCCAGCGCGCCTCGGCGGTGGGCCAGCGGTAGAACGACCCCTCGAAAGCGCCCTTGAAACCGTAGCGCTCGGCGAATTTGCCGAAATGCCTGCGATAGGTTGCGTTGTCCTCGTAATAGAAGTCGCCGCCGCCCGCCGCGGAGAGCCCAGAGGCCCCGCCCACCAGCACGCAATCGGCTTCCTCGATCATGCGGGCGAAGTCCCTGATTTGCTGGTCGTAGGGCTCGGGCTCGCGGTCACTCAGCTCATAGGGCGTGCCGCCGCTGCGGTAGGCGGCCTGAAGGGAAAACGATTGGTTGGTGAGCTCGATAACGAGCTGCTCGTACAGGGTCACTGGATACCTTCTTTCAGCTATTATAAACAGGTGTCTATAAAAAGTATCCATGTCGATTTGCTTAAGAGCAATGAACAGCTTCGGCCTGCTGTCGATAAACGAGCGTTTGCCGGGCATTGTCGAGCGTTGCAATTGGAGGGGTAATGGAAGCGGGGAAGATCGATCGTCGCCGACGCTATACACTCTCGGTCATACGGGAGGCGTTCTTCGCGCTGCTGGCCGAGGTCGGCTTCGCGAAGATGACGGTAGCGGATATCTGCCGCCGCGCCGATATCAACCGTGGCACGTTCTATCTGCACTACGAGGACAAGTTCGCCCTGCTCGACGCGCTTATCGACGAGGCCTTGGCGGCGGTGCCGCCGCTCGAGGGAACGGAGGCGGGTGCCCTCTGCCAGCGTCCGCCGGCAAACGATGACTATTATCTGCTCTACTCGGATGACGACGCGTACGCCCGGGTGGCACAGCGCGTCGTCGAGCGCGGCGCCGAGCAGATGGTTCCCTCGATCATGGAGGAGACTGGGCTTTCGCGCGAGGACGCCTATCTGCTCTTCGTCCACAACGTCCAGGGAAATCTCGCGGTCAACCGCCTGCTCGGTTGGAGGCGAGGGCCCGAGTTTGCCCACGCTCAGGAGCTGCTCAGCGCCTATTCCGAAGGGGGCATGCGGGCGGTATCGGCTCGTCACGATCCCCGTAGTTGATTTTAACCGCAGGCCATTTCGGGCAGGCGACGTTGCTATGGCCCCTCTTTGGTTTTCGATGTTGTATAAGGCAATCGCAATCGCCTTGAGCTTCTTTAGGGAACTTGAGCAAGAGATATGGCCTGCTGGCGATTGATTAACCCCATTTGTTTTGGTTACAAGAAAAAATGCTGCGCGCCTGCAGCATGAAGGAGAGGGAATCCTATGAATATCGTTGTATTGAGCGGCAGCCCGCGTAAGGGCGCCAATACCGATACCATGGTCGAGGCGTTTGCCGAGACCGCGCGTGAGGGCGGCCATACGGTCGAGGTCATCCGCGTTGCCAGCAAGAAGATCGCCGGCTGCTTGGGATGCCAGTACTGCTTCGCCCATGAGGGCGTCTGCGTGCAGAAGGATGACATGGCCAACGTGATTGAGTCGCTGAAAGACACCGACATGGTTGTCTTCGCTTCGCCTATCTACTGGTTTGACATCACTGCGCAGGAAAAGACCGCCATCGACCGCCTGTACGCCTTCGGTGCCACGGGTTTCCCGTTCACCAAGACGGCCCTTTTGCTCGATAGCCACAGCGAGGGTGTCTATGATGCGGCGATCGCTATGTACAAGTCAACCTGCGCGTACTGCAAGTGGGAGGACCAGGGCATTGTCACGATTGGTGGCATGACCGAGCGCGACAGCATGGCATCGTCGCCCAAGTTGAAAGAGGTGCGAGAGCTCGCTCGCAAGCTCGCCTAAGGACAAGAAGAACGCATGGCAATCAGCGTTGGTGGAAATGCTTGCTGTCCTTACCGAGAGATAGGGGCGAATTCCCTCAAGTGCCGTATAGAACAATTTTTAAACGCAGAAAAATAACTGAAAACAAATTAATCCGCGTTAAAATATTGTCAAATAGAAGTTCATGAGGGAAGGTTACGTATGCGTCGCAAGGCAGACGAGCTCCTTAGGGAATGGCGAGACAGAGCTGATAGAAAACCTTTGCTGGTCAAAGGCGTGCGCCAGTGTGGCAAGACCTATTTGCTCAGAACGCACGCCCAGGATCTTTTCGAATCGGTTGTCTACGTTAATCTTGAGAACGACCGGTCGGCGCGAGCGGATTTTTCGGGCGGTCTTGATCCTCATTCGATCGTACGTGCGATCGAGGCTCGTACGGGACAGCGTATCGTGCCTGGCAAAACCTTACTGTTCATTGACGAGATCCAGGCATGCGAGGAAGCGCTCACTTCCCTTAAATACTTTTGCGAAGATGCTCCCGAGTATTACGTTGCGGCTGCCGGGTCGCTTCTTGGGGTTGCCATTAACCATCAGTCGTATTCGTTCCCCGTCGGAAAGACCGACTTGATTGAGATGACTCCACTCGATTTCGAGGAGTTTCTCTGGGCGATGGGGCACGATCAGCTGGTCGACGAGATACGCTCATCATTCGAGATAATGGGTCCTCTTGCGCCAAGCCTTCATGAAAAGGCGCTTGGGCTCTATCGACAGTATCTTGTTGTTGGCGGAATGCCCGAGGCGGTCCAAACGTACATCGATGATCAGTCAATCATTGATGTGGCCGAAAAGCATCGGATTATTCTCGACGGATATTCCGCCGACACCAATAAATATGCTGATGAACGCTTGAGCGCAAAGACGCGTGCGTGCTTCGATTCCATTCCACAGCAGCTTGCCAAAGAGAATCGTAAATTTCAATACAAGGTAGTGCGAGCGGGGGGCAATGCGTCTCTCTTTGGAGATGCTCTCGATTGGCTTGTATTGTCGGGTACGGTGGCGCGCTGCAGCCTAGTCGGGCAGATCGAAAGCCCTTTAGAGGCCTTCGTTAACCCTTCTGCTTTTAAAATCTATCAGGCGGATACAGGGCTGCTGGTCTCCAAGGCCGGTGCTCAACGCGCCGATATTCTTGCCGGTATCGGCGGCACATTCATGGGTGCACTTACCGAAAACTACGTTGCCCAACAGCTTTCAGCCATGGGTTATCCACTGCATTATTGGGCGCGAGATAATCGTGCGGAAATCGACTTTGTAGTAGAGAAGCAGGGATGCTTGTCTGCGATTGAAGTCAAGGCGGGGGAGAACACAAGATCTCGAAGTCTGTCCTCACTTAAAAAGACCCATCCGGGCGTGCGCCTTATCAGGCTATCGACTAAGCCCTTTGGAATGAATGATGGGCTTATGTCTGTTCCGCTTTATGCGGCATTTTGTCTATAGGGATGATGCTGGTGTAATGCATGGGGCCCGGGGCGCAGCGTTTACTGCGCTCCGGGCCCCGCTGCTTTGTAAAACCATGACGGTTTAGTCGCCGTTGTTTTAGTCAAACAAACTCGGCATGTCATTTTCCTTCATGAGGGCGCCGGCGGAGGGCAGGCTCTGCGCGGTGAACTTCTCGGCCGAGACGCCGGCGCCAAGGATTTCCTCGGTCGTGCCGACGGTGGTGACCGAGCGGCCCTTCTTGGCCGTAAAGGCCTGGACGCCCTGCGTGTTGGTGGTCGTCTTGGTCTTGAGCAGCGACGTGTTGAAGTTCATCAAACGATAGTCGCTCGAGACCAGCGCGATGTCGCGATCTTCCTTGAGCACCTGCGCATACAGCAGCTTGCTGCCGCCGTAGATGGCGTTCTTAAGGCGCTTGCGGTTGGTCTTGGTAGCGTATCCAGAAAGCGCGACACGCACCACGCGGCCGTTCTCAAAGACGAACAGCACGTCGGCCTTGTAGTCCTCGGGGTCGATGACCCAGATGACGCTCTCGTCGGGTTCCATCTCAAGATCGGTCGGAAGGTACGAGCCCAGCTGGGCCGACTTGGTGTCCTCAAACGCCGCGACCTTGCACTTGTACACCTGGCTCTTGTTGGTAAAGACCAGCAGCTCGTGGGTGTTGGAGGACGGGAACTCGATAAAGGGTTTGTCGCCGTCCTTGTACTTGAGCGTGGTCGCCTTCTTGAGCACGCGGTCCGTCATCTTCTTTAGGTAGCCATCGCGCGAGAGCATGATGGTGACCGGGTACTCCTCGACCTCGGGCTCCAAGCTTACCTCGATAACCTCATGGGGCTCGATCCTGCCCGTGCGGCGCGGCATCACGTACTTCTTGTTGACCGCTGCTAGCTCGTCGCTGATGACCTTCTTGATGTTCTCCTCGCTGGAGAGGATCTCCTCAAGCTCGGCAATCTCGCCCTCAAGCTTGGCAATGTCCTTGGTGCGGTTGAGGATGTACTCCTCGTTGATGTTGCGCAGCTTCAACTCGGCCACGAACTCCGCCTGTACCTCGTCGATGCCGAAGCCCTTCATGAGGTTCGGCACAAC
>CALJCO010000104.1 GCA_938023905.1 uncultured Collinsella sp.
GGTCGTCCGAAACATCCGGATGTACGGTACGGGCCTTCTTTAGAAACGCACGCTTAATCGTCCGCGCGTCGGCATCCCTGTCGACGCCAAGCACCTCGTAGTAATCCCTATTTTCCGACACGACCGAATCCTTCCGACTTTCATTATTTTCACAGTGCGTCCTATACCCAAGCTGGGCCGACCGCAAACAGAGGGTTTGATGTTATTGCATTTGATACGGCGAAAGCATGGCCCGTTGCGAGCAGCTCGCGAACCAAACCGACACGAGCGCGAACATGAAGCCGTTGGCAAAACCGTTGGCAAACTGCATCGCACCGCGCTTCCACCACAGCAGGCTGCGATGAAGCACACCGTCCGAAAGCACCATAAATAGGCCCATGGTAAATGGAATAAAGCACATCACGGCAAAGGCCGAGAACACGCCCGAAATGGCCGACAGCACCAAAAACGGCGCCACGATGCCCATCAGGTAAAAACCGGTACGAGCTTTGCCTTCCAAGCGCTCGGCTTCAACATGGGCGCGGCCGACCAGGTCGCCGCCCGCGGCACCGTTGGTGCCAGCATGACCCATGCCGCCAATGCGGACCTCGTCGCCATCGTGCGTGCCGGCAGGAAACTCAATCGTCTGCTCGGAGGTTACGCGAGTACGACCGCTACCACCGCAATCGGGACAGGGGTCGGCCACGACCTTACCGGAACCGCCGCACTCGGGGCAGACCGACTGGAACGTGCCCGCACCAAACAGGAAGGACAGGTCGACGTCGATGTGGCCGCGGCCACCGCAGCTCGGGCAGGTATGTGCATGCTCGGACGAAACAGAGCCCGAGCCGCCGCAGTTGCTACAGGTATCGAAGCGCGTGTAGCGGACGGTCTTGCGGGCACCGCCCTTGGCCTCCTTGGCGTCGAGTTTGATATCGACGACCACGTTGGCGCCGTTCTCGGGATTGTAGGCAGCCTGGCCGCGACGCTGCTGGCCCCAGGCGCCACCAAAGGGAAAGCCGCCCTCAAAGGGATTGCCATAGCCCGTGCTGCCGGCGTAGCCGCCACCATAGGGCGAAGCCGTAGGAGCACCGGCAAAGGGATTGCCAGAACGCATGGCGTCGTAGCGCTCACGTTTTTGCTCATCCGAAAGCACGGCGTAGGCCTCGGAAACCTCTTTAAACTTTTCCTCGGCATCCGGCTCTTTATTGACGTCCGGATGGAGCTTACGGGCCTTTTGCTGGAAGGCCTTTTGAATATCACGCGAGGTGGCGTCCTTGGAGACACCCAGAATCTCGTAGTAATCTTTTTCGTTCATCGTCGCCATGCGCGGCAACCTCCTGCTCACAGCAGCGTATATATTCCGGTAATTCTACCCGAGCGGCCTAAGCTAGATCCCAAAACAGCTCGAACAGAACATTTCCATCGAGCCAGCCCAGATGGGTCGGCGCCAGACGAGCTCGAACATGGCCCGCGACGACATCTGCCGAAGTGAAGGGTCCCTCATGACCCCAGAGCGTCTCGGCCACCCAAGTGGCAAGACCCAATTCGAGCGCGCGATCGCAGGCAGCTGCCAGCTCGCCCGTTGGGATGACGCAAGCTGCACGAGCCAACAGGTCGGACGCAACACCGCGCGTCATGCGACAGGCGAGCATCAAGTCTTCGGCGACAGCCTCGCGCTGCGACAGATATTCGACCTCGAACGCCGTCGCGTCATCGTCACGTTGCACCAGACGCACGCGGTACGCATCGCCTCGAGAAGACACGCCGGGGAACAAACCTGCAAGACGGTCGAAATCCTCGTCGTCGAGCATGCCCGCGGCAGAACGACCCAGGCCCAGGTAGCCCCGTCCGGTCCAGTAGGCAATGTTATGGGCGCACTCATGGCCGTCGAGCGCGTAGCTTGCCACCTCATACGGATGATAGCCGGCCGCACCCAGGCGCTCACGCGCCGCGTCCATGCACGAAGCCTGAAAATCCTCGTCGGGCTCGAGCGACTCGTCACGGCACGCCATGCGATAGAGTGGCGTGCCCTCCTCGAGCGTGAGCGGGTAGACCGACACATGATGAGGCGCCGCCGCCAGCACGCCATCGAGCGTGCTCCGCCAGCTTGCGGCCGTCTGCCCGGGAAGGCCGCACATCAGGTCGCACGACACATCGAGGCCAGCGTCCTTCACCGTCGCGATAGCCGCAAGTGCCCGATTAGCATCGTGAATGCGGCCAATAGCAGTCAGCTCGGTATTGTCGAGGGTTTGCACGCCCAGAGAGATGCGCGTGACACCCGCCTCGGCAAGCGCGGTGGCGAGCTCGGCGGTCAGCGACTCAGGATTGGCTTCGCAAGTAAATTCAACGGGTTTGCACCACATGGAGATACGCCTGGCAAGTTCCACCAGGCGCTCCCCTGCCAGCGATGGCGTGCCGCCGCCAGTATAGACCGTGCGGACCTGCGCAAGCGCCCCGGCGTCGCCAAAGGAATCGAGGCGCGCATACAACTGCTCAAAATAGGAATCGAGCGCGGCATCCAAATCACACGCAGCAAAGCTGCGCGAGTCAAAGTCGCAGTACCGGCACTTTTGAGCGCAAAACGGCACGTGCACGTACAGCGCGGTAACGGCCACCCTTAAGCCTCCAGCGGATGAGCAGGCACCGACTCACCGGCGGCAAGCGCGGCCTCGCAGGCCACCACATCGCGTTCGATATCATCGACCAGCGACATGAACTCCTCGTACGTAGAGCAACGCACTACCTGAGCGCGCCAGGCGGCGGCATGGGGCATGCCCTTTAAGTACCAGCTTGCGTACGTGCGAGCACGCGACATGAGCGGCAGAAGCTCGTGCGTCAACGTCAGGTGCTCGCGCAGAGCCTCCAGGCGCTCGACCGAGGAGCGAGAAGGAACCGGCGTGCCATCGAGTGCAAGGGCTCGGGCATCGCCGAACACCCACGGATTGCCGTAGATGCCGCGCGCGATAAACACCGCGCTGGCACCCGAGCCGTGCAGATGCTCAGCAGCGTCCTCGGCCGAGAACACATCGCCCGAACCAATCACGGGAATCTCGACAGCGTCGGCAACCTCATCGACGACCGACCAATCGGCCTGACCCGTGTAGAGCTGCGTGGCGCAACGACCATGCACGGCGACTGCGGCAGCCCCTGCACTCTCAAGCATCTGGGCAAATGTCGCGGCATTACGGTCCTCGGCATAAAAGCCCTTGCGAATCTTGACGGTCACGGGCACGTGCGCCGCGCCCACCGTAGCCTCGACGATCTTCTCCGCCAGGTCGGGCGTGCGCATGAGCGCCGAACCCTCGCCCTTGGTGACAACCTTGCGGGCGGGGCATGCCATATTGATATCGATGAGCGACAGGCGATCGCCAACGCGCTCCTCGACGGCGGCGACGGCGCTCGCAAACTGCTCGGGCTTGGAGCCAAAGAGCTGCACGCAAATCTGCTGCTCCTCGTCGGCCGGTAGCACCAGGCGCCACGTCTTATTACTGGCATAGGCAAGGCCTGCCACGCTCACCATCTCGCTGTAGGCAAGGTTGGCACCGCGGCGGCGACACATGATGCGATAGGCGGGGTCGGTCACGCCCGCCATGGGAGCCATAAGGAACGGCTGCTCGGCATAGGCACCCAGCAGCCGCTTGCTGTATTCAGAAAGCGCCATGGACCTACTCGTCCACCTTGAGGATCGCCATAAACGCCTCCTGCGGGACCTCGACCGATCCGATGGCCTTCATACGCTTCTTGCCCTCTTTCTGCTTCTCGAGCAGCTTGCGCTTACGCGAGATATCGCCGCCGTAGCACTTAGCAAGAACGTCCTTGCGACGCGCCTTGACGGTGGAACGGGCGATGATCTTGTTGCCGATAGCACCCTGGATGGGCACCTCGAACAGCTGACGCGGGATGATCTCCTTGAGCTTGTCGCACAGGCCACGGGCCAGGCCATATGCCTTGTCCTTATGGACGATAAACGAAAGCGCGTCCACCTCGTCGCCCGAAAGCAAAATATCAAGCTTCACGAGCTCGGAGGGACGGTACTCGTTGAACTCGTAGTCGAGCGAGGCATAGCCCTTGGTGCGGCTCTTGAGCTGATCGAAGAAGTCCAAGATGAGCTCGGCGAGCGGCATATCGAAGCGCATCTCGACCGATTTGCTCGTCAGGTGGATCATGTCGGTCGTGACGCCGCGGTGCTCGATGGCGAGCTGCATGACGGCACCCGTGTACTCAGGCGGGCAGATGATCTTTGCCTTGAGGTAGGGTTCCTCGATACGATCGATGCGTGTGGCCTCGGGAAGGTCCTGCGGACTGCGGACATCGATCATTTCGCCGTCGGTCTTGTAGACATGATAGTCAACCGAGGGACTCGTGGCAATGAGGTCCAGGTTGAACTCGCGCTCCAGGCGTTCCTTGACAACTTCCATGTGCAGCAGGCCCAGGAAGCCCACGCGGAAGCCAAAGCCGAGCGCCACCGAGGTCTCGGGCTCCCACACCAACGACGGGTCGTTGACGTGCAGTTTATCGAGCGCGTCACGCAGGTTCTCGTAGTCCTTGTTGTCGATCGGGAACAGGCCCGTATAGACCATGGGCTTGGCCTCGCGATAACCGGGAAGCGGCTCGGGGCAGGGGTTCGACGCCCACGTAAGGGTATCGCCCACGCGAACGGCCTCGGGATCCTTCAAGCCCGTGACCACATATCCGACCTCGCCGACCGTCAGCGCGTCGACCGGGGTCTCGGCAGGACGCTTGACGCCCACGCCGTCGACCAAAAAGTCGCCCTTGGCTTGCATCATAAGCAGGGTATCGCCCTTTTTGATGGAACCATCGAAGACGCGCACCGTAGCCACCACACCGCGATACTCGTCAAAGTACGAATCCAAAATGAGCGCTTTGAGCGGAGCGTTTGCATCGCCCTTAGGCGGCGAAATCAAAAAGACGATGGACTCCAGCAGATCGTGAATGCCCTCGCCGGTCTTGCCCGAGACGCACACGGCATCATCGGCGGGAATCGCCAGGTCGTCCTCGATCTCGGTCTTAACCTCGTCGGGATGGGCCGAGGGCAGGTCGATCTTGTTGATGGCGGGCACAATGTCCAGATTGGCGTTCATGGCGAGCGTCGCGTTGGAGACGGTCTGTGCCTCGACACCCTGAGTGGCGTCGACGACGAGCACCGCGCCCTCACAAGCGGCCAGCGAACGCGAGACCTCGTAGGTAAAGTCCACGTGGCCCGGCGTATCGATGAGGTTAAACTGATACGTCTCGCCGTCGTCGGCGTCATAGGACACGCGGACGGCATTGGACTTGATCGTAATGCCGCGCTCGCGCTCGATATCCATGGTGTCGAGCAGCTGCGACTCCATGTCGCGTTCGTCGACGGTATGGGTGAGCTCGAGGATGCGGTCACTGATCGTGGACTTGCCATGGTCGATGTGCGCAACGATCGAGAAGTTGCGGATGTGGGAAATGTCAATTGAAGTATTCATGCGGACTATCTTACCCGAGCGGTACAAAAAATGGAGCCTGTTCCATAAAACAGGCTCCATTTATGCGCGTAATCTGAGTGGTGTGAAATTTACAACTTAGGCGTTGATGCTGTTCACGAGCTTGGCAAGACCGGACTTGCGGTTGGAAGCCTGGTTCTTGTGGATAACATGCTTGGCGGCAGCCATGTCGAGACGCTTGGTGACGGTCTTGAGGGCAGCCTGGGCCTTCTCGGCGTCGCCCTCGGCGACAGCGGACTGGACGTGCTTGGTCAGCGTCTTGAGCTCGGACTTGACAGCCTTGTTACGCATGCGAGCTGCCTCATTGGTGCGGATACGCTTCTTCTGAGACTTGATGTTTGCCACTTCTGGAGTTCCTTTCGAGTTCCTTGCAAAAAATGTATGACACCTCTGAGACACGGTGAGGTCATGCAAGCGCCTACTATAGCACGCTCCCCCTCAAAGGGATAGAACGAATTTGTCAAATAGGCAGGTATCATCACGATTTTCTCAAGATGTTCGTAATCCAGAGCAAAAGCGCCGTCTGAGAATCGGCCGAACCCTTGAGCGCGAGCTCCACATCGATCGCACCCTCGAGCGCTGCGACGAGCTCTGCCATCGAAAAGCGACGTGCCCAGGTCAGGTGATTCTTGACCTGCCAGGACTGGAGCTTGAGCGTTGCGGCCAGCTCACGACCCTGTCCGCGCGCATCGAGCGCCTTGGCGACGATCAGCTCACGGATGCGACCGCATAGCAGCGTGTAGGTCCACACGTAGCTCTTGGAGGGCAAAAGCTTAAAGAGCTCGAGCGATCGCCGCATATCGCGAGCCGAGACGGCGTTGAGGAAGTCCCAGGGTTGAACCTCGGCCGTACGTACAATCCAGCGCTCAACATCGGCAAGTTCAATCTGAGGCGACTCAACCATCTGGGCAAGCTTAGCCAAGTCGTTATCAAGCATGCGAGTGTTTTCACCCGAACGCGAGACGAGCTCCTCGGCCGCCGTCGAGATCGACTTGCCGTGCTGTGTCGCCATCTGCTGCACGCGGCGCGGTAGCTCCCAGCGCTTGGTGCCGGAGCAATCGATCACGGCCTTCTTGTCGATCTTGGCAATCGCCTTATACAGGCGTGTGTTCTTGGCAAGCGAGTCGGCGATAATGAGGCAGACCGTTGTGGGGCTGGGACTCGCCAGATACTCGACGAGCGGCTCCGAGACCGCCTTGGCGAGCTTTGAGCAGCCATCAAGGATTACCATGCGAAACTCGCTGCCCATCGGAAAGGTGTTAAGCGATCCGATAATGGACTCGATATCGGGGTCCTTGGTCATGTCTCGCTCGTCGAGGTTGAACTCGACCATACCCGACTTTTCCAGACGCGCTTTCATACGCGAGACGGCGTGGTCGCGCTTAACTCCGTCGGTACCGACGATCAGATATGCCGGCAGCAGACCGGTTTCGGACATTGCGCTCCCCTCCCGCAGGCCTTCGTATTCGTTCCGTGCCATTCTAGCCCAGGGGCCCACCACACGCCAACGACGTCGTCACGGTCTCTGGCATCGCATCGCAAAGCCATTCACAGTCGGCGTGACGGTAATGTCGCCGTGTTCGATGGTGCACGTGAACACGCCGCCCGCTTCCTTAACGGCATCGATGCAGGCATCGGACGGATGGCCGTATCGATTCCCCTCGCCCGCGCTCGCGAGGGAAAGCTCGGGCTTCAGGACGCCCAGCAACTCGCCATCGACTGAAACCTTGGAGCCGTGATGCCCAAGTTTAAGGACATCGATATCCCCCACTTCCTGCACGAATTCCCGCTCTTGGTCGAGCTCGGCATCACCGGTGAGAAGTATTCGCAGGCCCTTGCCCTCCTGAACATAGGAGAGCAACAGGACAAGCGAGTCCTCATTTCCCTCGCCATCCACGGACTCGAATGGCCACATCACGCGGGCGCAAAATAAGCCGATGTCGACCGTATCCCCACGGCGCACCTGCCGATACTCCACGCCAGGTCGGTTCAATACCTCGGCAGGGGCATCCTCCAGCGCATCGGCCGCCACGGCAATCGTTCCGACCGAAAACTGTTCGAGCACGGCAGGCAAACCACCCCAGTGGTCCTCATCCCAATGCGTCACAAAGACGGCATCGATATGGTACACGTTATTGCGAACCAACGCCTCCACCACACGCTCGTCGAGCCCACAGTCGACGAGCGCTACTGCGCCGCCCTGGCGGATAAGAATCGCATCGGCCTGGCCCACATCGAGCACCGTCACCGAAGGCGGAGCGAATCGATCCCAGTAGACGTACGGAATCGCAGCCAAGAGCACCAGGCATGCAAGCCCCACCGCCATAGGACGTGCACGGGGACGCGGCCACCGGACAAGCAGAACCGCCAGCAAACACGGCACTAGGTAAATCCACATGCTATCGGGCGGCACGCTCACGGATGCACCCGGCACGGCGGCAAACAGCTGCTCGAAAAACAGCGCGCAACGGGCGGCAATCACGGGCACAACGAGCGCCCAAGTCCGCAACGGTCCCACGAGCGAAAAGGGAACCAGCACGATGGACACAGCAAGCAGTACGCTCACCACCGGACCGATGACCGCATTTGCCAACGGAGCAATGAGCGAGAACGTACCGAAGGCAGGAATGGTAATGGGGAGCGTCGCCAACTGCGAGCACAGCGTGACGGAGAGCATGCCGGCAATGCCCGATGGCACACCCAGCTCACCCAAAGCGTAGGTGGCGTACGGGCAAAAGCACAGGATGGCAAAGACGCTGGCACATGAAAGCTGAAAGCCCATCTCGAACAGCACCGTCGGCCGCAGTAGCACAAAGATGGATATGGTTACGAAGAGTGCCGAAAGTCCGTGCCGGCGACGCCCCGCGCCGTTTACGACAAGCGTCACGAACACCATGCAGCACGCACGAACGGCCGAGGGGGACGCGCCCGTAAAGGCAGCGTAGCCCACAAGCGTTATCGCCAGTATCGCCCGCTGAAGACCACGTGAGCACCGAGTCTTTTGCAATAAACCCTCGATTACAAACCCCACGATAGCCAAATGGCTGCCCGAGACGGCGATAAGATGCGCCGTTCCCGTCACCGAAAACCAGTCGCCCGCCGGCTGGGCGCGCAGCTCGGCCGAACGACCGCAGACGACACCGGCTATGAGCGCACGCGCCGGGTCGGTCGCAGGCGCGATGGAAGCAAGCAGCCCATTTCGCAGCCGAAGCAGCGGCCCCGAAGAGCCCTCATCGACCGACACAATCCGAACGGCTTTAACCTTGCGCACCTCGCCTCGGAGCACGCGCGATCGTCCATACGCATCGTTCTCAAAACGTGAAACGCGACCGATAACACGCACGTGCGCCCCGACCTTGAGCTCACGATCACACGATAGGCGAACCGTTGCCAAGTTCTTACCGTCCGCGCGTGCATCGCAGGTATAGGAATACACGTCGTCGTTTATGGATGGATCACCCTGCACGACAAACTCGAGACCGCTTGCCGCTCGACCGTCGAGCGCCTTCGAAGCGCTGAGCGCACCCACAGCCCACCACGCCGAGACGACCGCTCCCGCCACGAGACCGACGGACGCGGCATACAGCCACCGCTTCAAAGGGGCAAGCCGCGCACAAGATTGAGCCAGCACAACGAATATCGCCGCCGCAACGGGAATAGCCCATAGCGGCCCGAACGCCGTCGCCCGCTCCCTCAGCAGCGCATCAGCGGCTATGCTGAGCACCAAGGCGCAGCTCACGCACATGCCGGCACACAGGGCCATCGTCCACGGAATCAGGGGTCGCGGAGGCATCACATGCTCGCGCTCGGTCGCACTCATACGCAGATGCAATCTTTGATTTTGGCAAGCTTCTTCTCGCCGATTCCCGAAACACGCATCAGGTCGTCAACCGAGGCAAAAGCACCGTTCTTTGTCCGCTCATCGATAATCGACTGTGCCATTGAGGGACCGATGCCCGAAAGCGTCTGCAGCTCTTCTGCGCTTGCCGTATTGATGTTTACTAGGCCTGTTGTGCCACTAACGCCCGACGATGCGGAAGTCCCACCATCAACACCGGCTTCCGCAATGGACGCCTGCTGCTCCCCTACCGTTGGAACGTGAATTTTTTGTCCATCAGTGACCTTGGATGCACGATTAAGCCCCGTAACGTCTGCTTCGGGCGCCAGCCCGCCGGCGGCATCAATCGCCTGAGCCACCCGCGCCCCGTCTTTGAGGCGATATACACCGGGTGACACCACGGCGCCATCAACATCGACATAAACCTCTGCCGCGGCAGACGCCTTAGGCGAAGAGCCTTCGGATGTCTTTCCGCTCGAAGCATCGCCGGATCCCGGCTCCACTAACGTGCCCGAACCATCAGTGCGCTCAAACGACACACCGCCGGCACCGCCGCCAAGGTTCGCCATCGCCAGCCCACTCGCCATCGCAATGACGACCAGTATCGCCATCACCACTGCCTTATGACCGAGCAGTTTGCCCGCCCAGCGGTCCATCTTTTTGACTCGTTCGTGTTGTTCGCGCTGCGCCATAGCAAAACCTCCCAACACCATCGTGTCAGGAAAGGAGCTCCACAACAGCCACGCCCCAAAACCGGTTTTTGCGGTCAAACCAAAAACCGACCAAAACCTTGCACAAATCTGTCCATTTATTCAGGCACACGTCAGCAAATGAACGCTTAGCCGCAAAATGCCCAGATAGCAAAAGACCGACGATGCAGGCGCATCGTCGGTCTATGCACAAATTTACTCGTAATCTTGGTAAATCTCACGCGGAGCAAGCTCCGAATGTTTGCGTTTTAAGGTCTTAGGGGCCTTATACGTGTTGCTCTCGAAGTCGATGTACTCGGTCTGCTTGAGCAGACGCTCGATCATCTCCTCATGATCGAACAACTCCCAGGCCTCATGCACGGCATCGAGTTTAGCGTGCGTCTCGGGTCGGCGCGGCATAAACAGCGTGCAGCAGTCGGGAGCGGCCTCAGTCGAGATATCGAACGTACCGATCTCCTCAGCACGCGCGATGATCTCCTGCTTGTCCGAACCGATGAGAGGACGGAACACGGGGATCTTCACGGCCTCGTTGACGGCCATGATGTTCTCAAGCGTTTGGGAGGCAACCTGCCCAAGCGATTCGCCCGTAACGATGGCCTTGGCGCCCTCGATGCGCGCAATGCGCTCGGCAACCGAATACATAATGCGACGATACATGATCACACGCAGGTTGCTGGGGCAGGTGACCGAAATCTCACGCTGGCAGTCGCCAAACGGCACCACGTACAGGCGGCCGATCTGGACACCCGGCTCAAGCGCACGGATGATGTCCTGCACCAAATACTCGCTCGTATCAGGCGTCTGCGGACGACCGGAGAAATGCACCGGCACGCACACCGCGCCGCGACGCGCGAGCATCCAGGTCGCCACCGGAGAATCGATACCCGACGACAGCAGCGTCACGACCTTGCCGGCAGAACCCACCGGCAGGCCACCCACGCCGCGCTCGGAGCGCGCGTACACATAAACGCTACCCTGGACCACCAGTACGTGCACCATCACATCGGGGTCGTGCATTTGAACCTTTTTATCGGGGAAGGCCTCACACAGTACCTCGCCCACCTGACGATTAATATCGATCGAGGTGAGCTCATAGTCGGTATTGGAGCGCTTGGCGTGCACCTTAAACGAATCGAAGGAACCAAACTCGCGCAGTGCCTTCACGGCGGCGGCGCAGTACTCCTGCGGGTCGCGGTTGGTGTGATACGCCAAAGACACACGAGCAACGCCGGGAACGGTGCGAATGACACGCGCCGCCTCGTCGGCCTGATGCTCGTTAAAAGTCACGAGGATATAACCGGAAATTCGAGACACGGCATTCACGGAAAAGGCGGCCAAGGCCGCCTTGATGTTATCCGTGAGGATATGCTCAAAATGTGCGCGGTTCTTGCCCTTCAGTCCAACCTCGTGATAGTGGACCAGACAGACGCGAGCCGCCATTTAGGCTTCAGCAACCTTGTGGCCGAGCGCCTTCTCGTAACGAGCCTCGTCGTAAGAGATGTCGCCGTCGACAATCTCGTCCATAGCCATCGAGATGGTATCGGCACCGGAAAGCCCGATGGTGATGTCATCGACATCCTGGACGGCAAGCACGCGGTTGTGCTGGCCACGCAGCATGCTATTGATGTCGCAGGCGCGCTTGGAGGCAAGCGAAGCGAGCAGGAAGCGGTTGTGATCGGTCTTCTCCAGAAGATCGTCAATGCAAGGCTTTACAACGGACACGGACCTCAGATCCTTTCATGCATATCGAGAACGCGAACGAGCTCATCGGTCGCGCGGTCGAGATCGTCATTCACCACGACGTCGTCGTAGCGGTCGGCAAGGGCAAGCTCATCGGCGGCGTTTGCCATACGCAGCTCAATCGTCTCGGGCGTCTCGGTACCGCGACCGACTAGACGCTCGCGGAGCACCTCAAGCGAAGGCGGCTTGATAAAGATCAGCACGGCCTCGGGGAAACGCTCCTTCACCTGCAGGGCGCCCTGGACATCGATCTCCAAAATCAGAGACGAGCCCGAGGCGAGCTTGGATGTGACCTCGCTCACCAACGTGCCGTAGCAGTTACCGTGGACCTCGGCCCACTCAACAAACTCACCGTTTGCCACGCGGCGGTCGAACTCCTCGCGCGTCAGAAAAAAGTAGTTGACGCCGTCGACCTCACCTTTGCGTGGTGCTCGCGTGGTAGCCGAAACCGTCAGACCCAGGTTCGAGCGGCGCTCGCGCACACGAGTGACGAGCGTACCCTTGCCTGCGCCTGACGGTCCAGAAATCACAAAGAGCTTGGAATCCTGAGCGCTCACTTATTTGGTCAGCTGCTCGAGGAGCTGCTCGCGCTGACGGACGCCGAGGCCCTGGACGCGACGGGTAGCGGAGATACCGAGCTCCTCCATGATCTTGGCGGCCTTGGCCTTGCCATAACCAGGGAGAGACTCGATGAGAGTGGAAACCTTCATGCGGGAAGCGATGGGGTCATCGGAGTTGAGCACGGACTCGAGGGACTTCTCGCCCTTCTTGATCTGCTCGCGAAGCTCAGCGCGGGCGTGACGTGCGGCAGCAGCCTTCTCAAGAGCCTGCTTGCGCTGCTCGTCGGTAAGCTGAGGGAGTGCCATTCGTACCTCCAAATAGTTGGGTTATATCTGATTCAATAATTAGCATTTTAGCACGTAGAACGTACAAAATGCCCAATCGCGGCTCCATAGGTTAGACGATACCCGCAAAAAGTGCAATATACTGCGCCCAAAGTTAAGCCCCTGACCTGCGATTCCACACAAAGGATGGGAAAGTTTACGCAGGCACAGGGGCTATTTTGTGCTAATGAGACCCAAAAGTGGTGACTTAGGGGAATCTTTTACGCGACGTTTTCGACCAGCTCGGCGACGATGGCGTCAAAGGCGGCAACCGGATCGTCGGCACCGGTGATGGGACGGCCCACCACAATGTGGCTTGCGCCACGCTCGATAGCCTGGGAAGGCGTCGCCACGCGGGACTGGTCACCAAGGGCGGCACCCACCGGGCGCACACCCGGAGTCACGATCAGCGCGTCGGGGCCGAGCAGCTCACGCATGTCGTGAGCCTCCATCGGTGAGCACACGATGCCATCGATGCCATTGGCCTGAGCAAGCTTTGCCAAGCGGGCGGCCTCCTCGGCCACGGGAGACTCGACGCCGATCTCGCTCAAGGCATCCTGATTCATGCTCGTGAGCACGGTGATGGCAACGAGCTTGGCGCGGTCCTCGCGCGCCTCCTCGGCACCCTCGCGGCAGGCAGCGAGCATAGCGCCCGAGCCCAGGCCGTGGACCGAAAGCAGGTCGGCACCGGCAAGC
Organism: uncultured Collinsella sp.; assembly: GCA_938023905.1. Taxonomy (GTDB): domain Bacteria; phylum Actinomycetota; class Coriobacteriia; order Coriobacteriales; family Coriobacteriaceae; genus Collinsella. The sequence continues at coordinate 13,346 of CALJCO010000104.1, forward strand.
GAGGCCGAGCGGGCAGCGCCGCGCACCTGATGCGGAATGTCATGGAACTTAAGGTCGAGGAAGACCTTAAAGCCAAGGTCCTTAAAGGTCTTGACGATCTGGGGGCCCTCAGCGTAATAGAGCGTCATGCCGACCTTGAGCCAGGCGGCATGGCCCGAAAGCTCGTGGGCGAGCTCGAGCGCGCGCTCACGGTCGCAGTCGAGGGCGACGATAACACGGTCGCGGGCATCATTCTCTAGCATTCGAAAGCACCCACCAGCTCGTTGATGTCCTTTACGCCCTGGGACTCGGCCCAGGCCTCGAGCTCATGCGCGATCTTAAGCGAAGCGCACGGATCGACGAAGTTGGCCATGCCGACCGACACGCAGGTGGCGCCGGCCAGGATAAACTCAGCCGCATCCTCGCCAGTCATGACACCGCCGACACCGTTGATGGGGATATCGACGGCCTGGGCAACCTCCCAGACCATGCGCACGGCGATGTGGTGGCACAGCGGGCCCGAAAGGCCGCCCTTGGGCTTGGCCACGCGGGACTTGCGGGTATGGACGTCGATGGCCATGCCCTGGATGGAGTTGATGACCGAAAGGCCGTCGGCGCCGGCAGCCTCGAGAGCCTTGGCAATCTCGGCGACGTTAACCGGAGCCATCTTGACGAACAGCGGCTTATCGGTCACCTTACGGCAGGCGGCCATGACGGAAGAGGCGCCCTCGGGCGTAGAGCCCATGGCGGCACCGCCGGCGGCGATGTTGGGGCAGCTCACGTTGATCTCGTAGCCGGCAGCCCAGGGGCATAGCTCGACATACATCTCGAGCGCGCGCACAAACTCATCAACGGAGTGCCCGGCAACCTGGCAAATGACCTGGCAACCGTCCTTGGACAGCTGCTCGAGCCACGGGCCGGACTCACGGGCAAAGGCGGCCACGCCGGGGTTCTGAAGACCCACGGAGTTGATCATACCGCCGGGAATTTCGGCCATGCGGGGCGCGGGATTGCCGGGCCAGGGCTCGGCGGCACAGCCCTTGGTGGTAATGGCGCCCAGCTGGGAAACATCAAAGAAGTTCTGGAACTGCCAACCGTAGCCAAAGGTACCGGCTGCGGTGTTAATGGGGTTCTGCATCTTGACGCCGCCGAAATCGACGGCCATGTTAACGGTACCCACTAGAAGACCACCACCTTGGAAGCATCGAACACGGGGCCGCACATGCAAGCACCCTTCATACCGTCGACCGTCTCGACATTGCAGGTGTTGCAGGCGCCAAAGCCGCAGCTCATCATGCGCTCGAGCGACACCTCGCAGTACACACCGGCCTCAGCGGCAGCGGCGGCGACCTTCTTCATCATGACGGCAGGGCCGCAGCTGGCCACGTAGTCGTAGCCGCCCTCGCCGAGCAGCTCGGCTGCCGGTTCGGTGCAAAAACCGTGCGTGCCCAGCGTGCCATCGTCGGTGCATACGTTAACCGTGGCGCCCAGCGCGCGGAACTCATCGACACCCACGGCCTTGGAAGCGGTGCCAAAGCCCAAGCACACGTCGACATCCACGCCCTGCTCGGCAAGCATGCCAGCGAGGCAGAGCACGGGCGGAACGCCGATGCCGCCTGCCACGAGCAGCGCCTTCCTGGTGCCCTCGGGAACAAGCCAGCCGCGGCCGCCAGGGCCCAGCAGGTTAGAAGTGGAACCGGGGGCCATCTGCGACAGACGGCGGGTGTCGTCGCCCACGACGGCGTACCACAGCTCGACGGTGCCGGCCTGGGCGTCGGCGCGATAGAAGCTCAGAGGCACGCGAAGCAGCGAAGAGGCATCGCCGGGCACGGCGATGTTCACAAACTGACCGGGCTTGAGCGCACTTGCAAGCTTGGGGGCCGAGATTACGAGCGAGAAGATGCCCTCGGCGATCTCCTTGTTCGAGACGACCTCGAAGTCGTGCATGCGTGCAGTGGAAGGTGTGGGCATAGACGCTCCAATCCCCCATGCGGTTGCATGGTTCAGGCGAACAGAAAGCGCGGCACCGCAAGGGCGCCGCGCACAAAAGCGATAAGGCTATGCTAGCAGATGCAGCCGTCGGCGAGCGTCTGCTTGCCGCCGACAAACACATCGGTGGCACGACCGGTGAGCGTGCGGCCGGCAAAACCGGAGTTCTCGGCGCGCGACTCGTAACCGTCCTCGCCGACCGTCCAGGTGGCGGACGCGTCGAACACGGTCAGGTCGGCAACAGAGCCCGCCTTGACCTGAACCTGGTCAAGGCCCAGGATCTCACGAGGCTTGATGGCCATGAGCTCGACCATGCGGCCCATGCTCATCTTGCCCGTGTTGACCAGCTCGGTGAGCACGAGCGACAGCGAGGTCTCGAGGCCGATCATGCCGAAGGGCGCAAGCTCGAACTCGCGCGCCTTCTCCCACGGAGTGTGGGGAGCGTGATCGGTGACGATAGCGTCGACGGTGCCGTCGATGACGCCCTGGCGGATGGCCTCGGCGTCCGCCTCGGTACGCAGCGGCGGGTTGACCTTGAGCGAGGTGTTGTAGGTCTCGTCCAGGTCGTTCTCGGTCAGGAACATGTGATGCGGCGTGGCCTCGCAGGTAACCTGAACGCCAGCGGCCTTGCCGGCACGCACGAGCTCCAGGCCATGGGCGGTGGAGATGTGCTGGATGTGCAGCTTGGCGCCGGTCAGCTTGGCAATCTCGATGTCGCGGGCGATCTGGAGCTCCTCGCCGATAGCCGGCCAGCCCTCGAGAGCCAGACGGGTCGAGACCTTGCCCTCATTGATCTGGCCGTGACCGACCAGGTCCTCGTCCTGGCAGTGGCTCATAAAGACCTTGCCGAACATCTTGCCGTAGTCCATGCAGCGACGGAGCATGCCCGCGCCCTGCACGCCGCGACCGTCGTCGGTGAAGGCGACGGCGCCGTGGGCGACCATATCGCCCATCTCGGACATGGCCTCACCCTTAAGACCGCGGGTCATGGCGCCCGACGGATAGACGCGGCAGTGACCGACCTCGGCAGCACGGGACTTGACGAACTCCACGACGGTGCCGTTATCGGTGACCGGATCGGTGTTGGGCATGGAGCACACGCCGGTAAAGCCGCCCTTGGCAGCTGCGCGGGTGCCGCTCTCGATGTCCTCTTTGACCTCGTAGCCGGGCTCGCGAAGGTGAACGTGCATATCCACCAGGCCGGGGACGAGGTACTTGCCGGAAAGGTCGCGGACCTCGGCTCCCTCGACGGCGAGATTCTCGCCGACCTCGGCGATCTTGTCGCCGTCAATCAGGACGTCAACGACACCGTCAAGCTCGACGGACGGGTCGACGACGTGGGCATTCTTAAGAAGCAAGGCCATTATCGGCACCTCCAAGCAGCAGATACAGGATAGCCATACGCACGCAGATACCGGCGTAGACCTGCTCCAGGATGACGGAGCGTTGCGGGTGGTCGGCCATATAGGAGTCGAACTCGACGCCGCGGTTGATGGGGCCCGGGTGGCAGATGATCGCATCGGGCTTCATGAGCTTCTCGCGGTCCTTGGTCAGGCCGAAGAGCTTGTGGTACTCGCGAATGGTCGGGAACGGGGCACCCTCGAGGCGCTCCTGCTGCACACGCAGCATGTAGACGACGTCCAGCTCGGGCAGGACGGAATCGAGGTCGCTCGTCACGTGGTCGCAGCCCAGGACCTCGGGCGCCGGCGGCAGCAGCGTGCCGGGGGCGACGGCGTAGGTCTCGCAGCCCATAATCTTAAGGGCGGGGATCAGCGAGCCGCAGACGCGGGAGTGCGCGATATCGCCGACGACGGCGACCTTCAAACCGTGGAAGTCACCCTTGTGCTCCCAGATGGTGTACAGGTCGAGCAGGGCCTGCGTGGGATGGTTGTGCTTGCCGTCGCCGGCGCAGATGACGCTCGCGGGCGAGTTCTGCGTGACGATGTAGGGAGCGCCGGCGTGCTTATCGCGCACGACAATGCAGTCGATCTTATAGGCGTTGAGGGTCTCGACGGTATCGACGAGGCTCTCGCCCTTGACCGTGGAGGTCGAAGAGCCGCCAAAGTTGAGGCTGTCGGCCGAAAGACGCTTCTCGGCAAGCTCGAAGGAGCTACGGGTGCGCGTCGAGGGCTCGTTGAACATGTTGACGATGGTCTTGCCCTTGAGCGTGGGGACCTTCTTGATCGCACGCTCGTTGACCTCGGAGAACGCCTTGGCGGTCTCGAGGATGAGCTTGATGTCCTCTTCGGAGTACTCAGTAATGTCAATCAGGTGCTTATGGTTGAACGCCACGGCACTACTCACCTCCCAGCGGCGCGGAGCCCACGTGGGAACCCGGCGCGACGTCGTTGATCTCGACAGCGGTACGGCCGTCGACTTCCTTCATATATAGGTGCACGTTCTCTTCATGCGACGAGGGAACGTTCTTGCCGACAAAATCCGGCGAGATGGGAAGCTCGCGGTGACCGCGGTCAACGAGAACTGCCAGCTCAATGCGGCTCGGACGGCCCAGGTCCATGACGGCATCCAGAGCGGCGCGAATGGTACGACCCGTATACAGGATGTCGTCCACCAGCACGACGCGCTTGCCGTCGACGCTGAAGGGAATGTTGGTGGCGTGGATCGCGGGAGCGAAATTGGTCGCATAGTCATCGCGGTAGAAGCTGATGTCGAGGCTGCCGAGCGGAACTTCGACGCCCTCGATCTCCTTGATCTCCTCGGCAAGCTTCTTTGCCAGAAGGTCGCCGCGCGTGACGATGCCGACCAGAGCGAGGTCTTCACAGCCCTCGTTGCGCTCGAGAATCTCGTGCGCGATGCGGGTCATCGCTCGATTGACGGCGGTCTCGTCCATGATGACCGCCTTGGGGGAAGTCGTGCCCATCGATCTCCTTCCTCACATGTCTTGACTGCTGACACAGTCAAAAAAATAGATGCCCGACCGCTCAAAGCGGACCAGACACCCACAGGAAGGGCTGCTCTTTGGCAGCAATGTAATTCCATGTGGGCATCTCGTACCCCTTTAATGGTCAAGGGATAGTGTAGCCAACCTCGAGCTTAATTGCGAGCATAAATACAGAGCAATCCGTAAACGGGCGCAGGCGCTCCATAAACCTATATATATTTGTGGGACGAGCTTGAAAACGCACGCACGAGCTGGCATAATCCCCTCTGCTGCACGCAAATCGGATCTACGTCCAGGGCCGTAGCGTGAGCACTATCGCCAAAAGAGGAATATCTCTGTGTAGATTACGCACAGGGAGCTGCTTCTGTGCTATAGTTCAGGCTTGTTTGTTAACGCGACATGTTCGTTTGTCGCCCAAGGAGGGTCAGTTATGTCCAAAGTTTGCGAAGTTTGCGGTAAGCACCCCGTTGCCGGTCGCTCCATCAGCCACTCTCACCGCGTCACCAACCGTAAGTTCCGCCCCAACATCCAGCGCGTCTACGTCGTTGTCGATGGTCACCGTCGCAAGATGAACGTTTGCTCCACCTGCCTCAAGTCTGGCAAGGTTGCGCGCTCCTAAATAAGGTCTTACCAACAAGTACCTCGGACTCTCCGGGTCAAAGACCTCGCGTTCACATAGAACTTACCAAAGGTGTTCTCCCCTACGGAGGGCGCCTTTTTTTGCGCTCATTGGGGACAGACTTACATGAGTGTTTGCACTTTTCAAAGGGATCATAGCCCCACTCATTGGGGACACACTTAGATGAGTGTTTTCACGCATTGGGGACAGACATGACGCACGCATGCGGCGTCCCGATCGGCTCCGGCCCCTATCTCACGCTGCATCCTTCCAGCCTGCAGTAGCCTTGGTCACGCTTGTGGCGCCGATACCGGTGATACGGGCAATTTGCTTGACCGTGAGATGTGCCCGCCTGAGCCTCAGCAGGCAGGCATCGCGTTCGGGGCGTGGCAGGGCCTTGAGCAACGCAGGATCTATGCTCGTCAGGACTTCGCGCGCAACGAAAAGGGCCTCCTCATCGGGGATCCGCCGGCGCGGAAGAACCTCCACTGACCAGATGCGCCCGGCAACTTTCTTGAGATGCTCGCAATAGCGACGGGAGCCTCCGACAACATCAAGCATAGGGGCCGCATCACAGATGTCAAAGGGATCATAGCCCAGCTGATACGCCTTATAGCTTGACCAGCGGTACGCCTCGAGCGAGTCAAGCGCACCCTTCACGGGATTGAGATGAATATAGTCGAGCAGCTGCACTGCCTGCGTGTCCGACTCAACCGCGACCCGCGAATAGCGATTGTCAAACAGATGGCCCGTTCTTCCCGTTTTCCCATTGAAATACTTGGCATACGCCGTCAGCGCGCACTGCATTGCCTTTGAAAGGTTGTCATATGGGTCATCAACCATCAAATGGAAGTGGTTGTCCATAAGACACCAGGCCAACACCGCCACGTCATGGCACGCAAACCTGTCCGATATGTCCGATAGGAAACGATAGCGGTCGGAATCATCTTCAAAAATGATCTGTTTGGAGTTACCGCGGTCAAAGACGTGGTAATAGCCGGTGAGCGAAATTTCGCGGGCGCATCGGGGCATGGTCTCTCCTTTCAAAGCCGTACAGGCAACACCTAAAAGGAGAGAAGGAACGCGAAATGCTGAGCCTGTGACCTATTTATATCCAATCAGCAACAAAAACAGGCCCAAAACGACAAAATCGCAAATCGATGTCTGTCCCAAATGAGTGAAACCACTCATGTAAGTCTGTCCCCAATGAGCGGGGCGATGCACTGGCAGATAGTTTTAGTTAAAACGCTTCAGTTTATTGAAGCGTTTTAGTATGCCTTTTACGGGAATCTTGCCGTTCGCCGAATAATTTCTTGCTATCATGCAAGTCGTAGGGTAAATCTCCGATCGCAAGGAGACACAAATGGTGAAAAAGTCACCGGAAAACACTACTCCCGCAATTGTGGACAACGTAGAGGCGCTTGAGGCTAAGCTCGCTCAGATGCGAGAGGCCCAGGCGCTTTTTGCTACGTACACGCAGGAGCAGGTCGACAAGATCTTCTATGAGGCCGCCATGGCCGCCAACAAGGCTCGTATCCCGTTGGCGAAGATGGCCATCGAGGAGACCGGCCGCGGCGTTCTTGAGGACAAGGTCATCAAGAACCACTACGCCGCAGAGTACATCTACAACGCTTACAAGAACACCAAGACCTGTGGCGTTCTGGAGCGCGACGAGGCTTACGGCATCACCAAGATCGCCGAGCCCATCGGCATCGTGGGCGCCGTCATCCCGACGACCAACCCCACCTCCACCGCGATCTTCAAGACGCTGATCAGCCTGAAGACCCGCAACGGCATCATCATCTCCCCGCACCCGGCAGCCGCCAAGTGCACCATCGCCGCCGCCAAGCTCGTGCTTGACGCCGCCGTCAAGGCCGGCGCCCCCGAGGGCATCATCGGCTGGGTCGATGTCCCCTCCATCGAGCTGACCAACATGGTCATGCGCGACGTCGACATCATCCTCGCCACCGGTGGCCCGGGCATGGTCAAGGCCGCCTACTCCTCGGGCAAGCCCGCCCTGGGCGTTGGCGCCGGTAACACCCCGGTCATCATCGACGACACCGCCGACGTGCTGCTCGCCGTCAACTCCATCATCCACTCCAAGACCTTCGACAACGGCATGATCTGCGCTTCCGAGCAGTCCGTGACCGTCATCGACACCATCTATGACCAGGTCAAAGCCGAGTTCCAGAAGCGCGGCTGCTACTTCGTCAAGCAGGGTGCCGAGATGGAGGCCCTGCGTGCCGCCATGTTCAAGAACGGCGCTCTCGATCACCGCATTCCCGGCATGGCTGCCGCCAAGATCGCCGAGCTCGCCGGCATCGAGGTTCCTGCCAAGACCAAGATCCTGATCGCCGAGGTCACCTCCACCGACCCCGCCAAGGAGGAGTTCTCCCACGAGAAGCTCTCCCCGGTCCTGGCCATGTATCACGCCAAGGACTTCCAGGAGGCCGTCGACAAGGCCGAGCACCTGGTGCTCGCCGGTGGCCCGGGCCACACCGCCTCTCTGTACGTGCACCCCGCCCAGGCCGAGAAGATCAGCCTGTTCGAGCACGTCATGAAGGCCTGCCGTATCGTCATCAACACCCCGTCCTCGCACGGCGGCATCGGTGATCTGTACAACTTTGGCATGAAGCCGTCTCTGACCCTGGGCTGCGGCTCCTGGGGCGGCAACTCCGTCTCCGAGAACGTTGGGGTGAAGCACTTGATCAACGTTAAGACTGTGGCCGAGCGCCGTGAGAACATGCTGTGGTTCCGCGCTCCCGAGAAGGTCTACTTCAAGAAGGGTTCCACGCCCGTCGCCCTCGACGAGCTTGGCAACGTCATGGGCAAGAAGCGCGCCTTCATCGTCACCGACCAGTTCCTCTTCAAGAATGGCAACACCCGCGCCATCGAGGCCAAGCTCGACGAGATGGGCATCGCCCACGACTGCTTCTACGACGTCGAGCCCGATCCGTCGCTGCAGTGCGCACGTCGCGGCGCCAAGCAGATGGCTCTCTTTGAGCCGGACGTCATCATCGCCGTCGGCGGTGGCTCCGCTATGGACGCCGGCAAGATCATGTGGATGATGTACGAGCACCCCGAGTGCAAGTTTGAGGACATGGCCATGGACTTCATGGACATCCGCAAGCGTATCTTCACTTTCCCCGAGATGGGCAAGAAGGCCTACTTCGTCGCCGTCCCGACCTCTTCGGGTACCGGCTCCGAGTGCACGCCGTTCGCCATCATCACCGACAAGGAGACCGGCATCAAGTGGCCGCTCGCCGACTACGCGCTGCTCCCCAACATGGCTATCGTCGACGCCGACAACTGCATGACCGCCCCGCGCGGCCTGACCGCTGCCTCCGGCATCGACGTCATGACCCACGCCATCGAGTCCTACGTCTCCATCATGGCTTCCGACTACACCAAGGGCCTCTCCGAGCGCGCTGCTAAGCTCGTCTTCGAGAACCTGCCCTCCAGCTTCACGAACGGCGCCAAGGACCCGCATGCCCGCGAGGAGATGCACAACGCCTCTTGCATGGCCGGTATGGCCTTCGCCAACGCCTTCCTGGGCCTCAACCACTCCATGGCTCACAAGCTCGGCGCCTTCCATCACCTGCCTCACGGCCTCGCCAACGCCGTCATCCTGACCCGCGTTATGCGCTACAACGCCGCCGAGGCTCCCGTCAAGATGGGTACCTTCTCCCAGTATCCTTACCCCAACGCGCTGCACAACTACGCCGAGATGGCCAAGTACTGCGGCATCGAGGGCAAGGACGACAAGGAGGTCTTCGAGAACTTCATCACGAAGCTCGAGGAACTCAAGGACTTCATCGGCGTCAAGAAGACCATCGCCGACTACGGTGTTGACGAGCAGTACTTCCTCGACACCCTCGACGACATGGTCGAGCAGGCCTTCAACGACCAGTGCACCGGCGCAAACCCGCGCTACCCGCTCATGAGCGAGATCAAGGAGCTCTACCTGGACGCCTACTACGGCCGCGAGCCTCAGGACTACGCCGTCTGCTAGTTTTAGCACGGTTTTTAACGGCGGGGGTGCACGGGTGTTTCACACCCCCCCGCCGTCGCTTCTATCGCATCGTTGAAAGGATGCAACCATGCTGCTACCCGATTCCAAGACCGAGCTCGTCCGCCGTGGCAACAAGGTCGTTTACGACCTGGGCGACAAGATCGTCAAGGTCTTTAACGAGACCAAGCCTGTCTCCGACGTGTTCAACGAGGCTTTGAATCTTGCCCGCATCAATGAGTGCGGCATCCGCAGCCCCAAGGCTCTCGAGGTTTCCCAGCTCGAGAACGCCAACGGCTGGGCGCTCGTGACCGAGAAGGTTCCGGGCACCACCCTTGCCGAGAAGATGACTGCTGAGCCCCAGCGCTTTGGTGAGTATCTCGAGATGTTCGTCGACCTCCAGATCGAGATCCACGGCTATACCTCCCCGCTGCTCAACCGTCAGCGCGACAAGTTCGCCCGCATGATCGACAGCCTGGATCAGCTCAATGCCACCACGCGCTACAACCTTCAGGAGCGCTTGGACGGCATGACCAAGGAGTTCAAGGTCTGCCACGGCGACTTCAACCCCTCCAACGTCATCGTCGGCGACGACGGCCAGCTGTACGTCTGCGACTGGGCACACGCCACCCAGGGCTCCCCTGCTGCCGACGTTGCCACCACCTACCTGCTCTTTGCCCTCAACAGCAAGGATCAGGCCGAGGCCTACCTGGAGCTCTACTGCGACCGCGCCGACATGCCCATGCAGGTCGTGCGTCAGTGGACGAGCATCGTAGCCGCTTCCGAGCTCGCTCGTAAGCGCAACGTGAACGATGAGTTCCTTAAGAACTGGATCGACGTCGTCGATTATCAGTAATATCTGAGCGATTTATTTCGCATCGGAGGCACAAAGAAAACCCCGCAGCTCACATGGGCTGTGGGGTTTTCCTTTTAGCGATTGAGCACGCCGAGAAGACAAAAGGACGGCCCCGCATCTCCCCTATCTGGAGAAATGCGGGGCCGTCCCGTATATCGAACTACAAGCGAAATCGCCAATTAACGGCGTGCCGCCTTCACAAGCTTGGAAACCTTGGCGACGACCTCGTCGATCGACACGTCCTCGCGCTCGCCCGTGGCACGGTCCTTGAGCTCGACGGTGCCGTTCTTAAGACCACGCTTGCCGAGCACCACCTGATACGGGAAGCCCATAAGGTCGTTGTCGGCAAACTTAAAGCCGGGACGCTCATCGCGATCGTCGACGACGACCTCGATACCCTCGCTGCACAGGCCATCAACGATCTGCTCGCAGACAGAAGCGCACTCCTCCTTCTTGGGGTCGAGCGGAATCACCGCAACCTCGTACGGGGCAACGGAGACCGGCCAAACGATGCCGTGCTCGTCGTTGTGCTGCTCCACGACGGCAGCGAGCGAGCGAGACACGCCCACGCCGTAGCAACCCATGATAAGCGGCTTCTCCTTGCCGTCCTCGTCCATAAAGGTGGCACCCATGGCCTCGGAGTACTTGGTGCCCAGCTGGAAGACCTGGGAAACCTCGATGCCGCGGGCAGCAGAGAGCGGCTTGCCGCAGTGCGGACAGGGATCGCCGGCAACGACGGTGACCAGGTCGGCCCACTCGTCGACGGTAAAGTCGCGATCGGGGCAGGCACCGGTAAAGTGATAGTCGACCTCGTTGGCACCGCAGGCCCACTGCTTGGACTCGCGCAGGCTCTCGTCGCACACCAGACGGATACCCTCGGGCAGGTTGACCGGTCCGATAAAGCCCTTGTGCAACCCGTTTGCCTGAAGCTCCTCGTCGGTCATCATGCGATAGCCCTTGCCAAAGACATGCTCGGCTTTGCAGTCGTTGAGCTCGTGGTCGCCCGGGACAATGGCAACGACCGGCTTGCCCTCGGCGTCGATCAACGCCAGCGACTTGCGCGTGCCGTTCTCGGGGAAGCCGAAGAACTTGGCGACGGCCTCGATGGTGCCCATACCCGGAGTCTCGACCTTGGTAAGCGTGCCGTCGCCGGGGCCCTCGGTCACAACGACCTTGGTGCTTGCAGCCTCGTCATCGGCAGCAAAGCCGCAATCGTCGCAGTAGACGAGCGAGGCCTCGCCGGCGTCGGCCAGAGCCATGTACTCGACAGAGGTGTCGCCGCCGATCTCGCCAGAGTCGGCGACAACGGGCAGAGCCTTGATGTAGCAGCGCTCGCAGATGTTGGCGTAGGCCTGCTTCATCTTGTCATACTCCTCCTGCAGGCTCTCCTGCGTGGCAGAGAAGCTGTAGGCGTCCTTCATGATGAACTCGCGACCGCGCATCAGGCCAAAGCGGGGACGGAACTCATCGCGGAACTTGTCCTGAATGTGGTACAGGTTGACGGGCAGCTGCTTATAGGAGCGCAGCTCGTTGCGCACCAGGGCCGTGACGGTTTCCTCATGCGTGGGGCCCAGCACAAATTCGCGACCATGACGGTCGTCAAAGCGCACGAGCTCCTTGCCATAGGCATCGATGCGGCCGGACTCACGCCACAGCTCGGCATCGACCATAATGGGCATCATGAGCTCCTGGGCGCCGGCGGCGTCCATCTCGTCGCGCACGATGTTCTCGATCTTACGAATCGAGCGCCAAGCGAGCGGCAGATAGGAATAGAGACCGGCGGCCTCCTTGCGGATCATACCGGCACGAAGCAGCAGACGATGGCTTGCAAGCTCGGCGTCGGCCGGATCCTCTTTGAGCGTCGGCGCATAGAGCTTAGACATATACATTGCTCGGGTCATTTATTTCTCCTCAATTAGTTTGTCGACCTCGGCCATAAGCGCGTCGACAATTTGATCCTCAGCTACTTTACCAATGATCTGGCCATGCGAAAAGAGCAGGGCCTGACCACGTCCGCAAGCAACGCCCAGGTCGGCATCGGAAGCCTCACCGGGGCCATTAACGGCACATCCCATGACGGCAATCGAAAGCGGCGCAGTATAGTTCTTAAGCCGCTCGGTTACTTCCTCGGCAATAGGAATCAGGTTAACCTGGCAGCGGGCGCACGTGGGGCACGAGACAATCTCGGGACCACGGCGACGCAGGCCCAGCGACTGTAGAATTCCCCAGGCGACCGGCGGCTCCTCAACCGGATCGGCCGTGAGCGATACACGCATGGTGTCGCCAATGCCCTCGGAAAGCAAAATACCCAAGCCTACAGAGCTCTTGATGGTGCCCTGGAGCTTGGTCCCCGCCTCCGTCACGCCCAGGTGAAGCGGAACGTGGGGAATCTCACGTGACAGGGCTCGATAAGTATCGAGCGTCGTTTGCACGCTATGGGCCTTGGCCGAAAGCACAATGTTCGTAAAGCCGCGGTCCTCAAAGTGCTTGACGAAGCGCTCGCTCGACATCACGAGCTTTTCGGGCTGCGTGAGGTCTTCGCGCTCGGCGATATCCTGCTCAAGCGAGCCCGCGTTCACGCCAATGCGAATCGCGCACCCAGCGGCGCCCGCGGCATCGATCACGGCATCGACCTTGGCCCAATCGCCAATGTTGCCGGGATTGATGCGGAGCTTGGCGGCACCGGCCTCAACGGCACCAATGGCGAGCTTATGGTTAAAGTGGATATCAGCGACAATCGGCACCGGAGACTCGGCACAGATGGTGCGGAAACCCTCAAGCGCGGCCTCGGTGGGCACGCTCACACGCACGATATCGCAGCCAGCCTGCGCCAACGCGCCCACTTGCGCAAGCGTTGCCTGGGCATCAGCGGTGTCGGTGCAGGTCATGGATTGGACCACCACCGGCGCGCCGCCACCGATCTGCACACCGCCCACATGCACGGGGCGCGTCAACTCGCGAGGCAAAGGATGGGATAAAGACAATCCAAACACTCCCCTACAGAATAAATCGAAGGATGTCGGAACGAAGCATATAGACAAACAGCAGCGCAAAGAGCGCGATGCCCACATAGCTCACAATCGTCTGGACCTTGAGCGGAAGCTCGCGGCCCGCAATCTTTTGAATGATCTCGATGACCAGCTTGCCGCCATCGAGTGGTGGGATGGGCAGCAGGTTCATAAAGCCCAGCGAGAACGAAATGAGGGCGGCAAACGAAAGGAACGTGGCAGGGCCGGCAGCAGCAGCCTGTGAGGACATAACGCTAATACCCACGATCGAAGAAGACTGATCGAGAATCTCCATCGTATGCTGCGGCTGGAGCAGGCGCATCACGCCCTCCGCTGTCTGCACGACGTAAGAGAAAGACAGGCGAGCCGACGTGATGGGGTCTAAACGGACCACCTGCGTAGAGGCATACACACCTAGGCGCTCGTCCTCTTTGAGCGCAACCGTGGTCGAATGCTGCTTGCCGTCACGCTCGTACTCGATGGCGATATCGTCCTTACCGGCAGCCTTGCCGATGGCATCGTAAACGTCAATCCAGGTAGAGCACGATACTCCGTCAACCGAAAGAATCGCGTCACCGCCCTCGATACCCGCCTTGGCGGCAATAGACCCCTCGTCAACCTGACCGATCACGTTGGTATCCATCGGCACGGTGACACCCGCAATGGAATAGATACTCATAAGGAGCAAAAAGCCCGTCAAGATATTGACAATAATGCCCGCGAGCAGCATAAAGGCGCGCTTGAGAAAGCCTTGGCCAAGATAGGTGTGCGAGCGCTCTTGCGCAAGGAACTCGGCCTCGCCGCACGGCAGCTCCCACACATCGCCCTCGGCAGTCGCATGTTCGCGATCGAAACGGCGACCATCAAAGGTGGTATAGCCTGCCTTGTCTCGCGGCAACGTCTGATATTTGGTGGGATAGTAGCTCGGCGAGGGCTTCTCCCCTTCCTCATACCAGGGCGCGATGGAGCCCCAGCCAAGCAACAGGGCGCATGCCTCGAGCACATCCTCCTCGGAAAGCTCGAGCTCGACAGCAAGGTCGGCCACGGTCACGCGACCATGACGATAGATAGCCGCGAGCACGCGGTCGGCGCACGAAACATCGGTCGGATCCATACCGCAGATGGCAGCGTAGCCACCCAGCAGCAGCGGGGTCACGCCAAACTTGGTTCCAATGCGACGCGACGTGTAATGGATGTCAAAGCGGCACGGCAGACCCAAAAAGAACTCGGTCACACGGACGCCGCAGGCGCGCGCCGCCAAAAAGTGGCCGCCCTCGTGCAAAAACACGAGGACGGAAAGCATCAGCAGGCCCCAAAAGACCGATGAGAGAACGCTCAGAACAGTATCCATAAAACGAAAAAGCAATCCTTATGGGTTAGGAACGGGTTGCGGCGAGCACCTGCGCAGCCTTTTCACGCGCCCACGCATCGATGTCGCGAAGCTGCTCAAACGAATCGACCACCTGCATATCGTGGGCGTCCATGCAGGATTCCACAATGCGATCGATATCGGTAAAGCTGCAGCCATCGTGCAGGAAGGCATCGACGGCGACCTCGTTGGCGGCATTGAGCACGCACGGCATGGTGCCACCCGTCTTGCCGGCACGCTCGGCCAGTGCCAGACAGCGGAAGGTATCCATGTCGGCAGCATCAAACGTGAGCTGCCCCAGCTCGCGGAAATCGATACGAGGCGCCGGAGTATCCCAACGCTCGGGATACGAGAACGCGAACTGGATGGGAATACGCATGTCGGATGCACCGAGATGCGCCATCACGGAGCCGTCGGCGAACTCGACCATAGAGTGAATCTTGGACTGACGCTGCACGACCACGTTAATGAAATCGAGGTCGCAGTTAAACAGATGCATGGCCTCAATGCGCTCCAGACCCTTGTTCATGAGGGTGGCGGAGTCAATGGTGATCTTGGCACCCATGGCCCACGTGGGATGCGCGAGGGCATCGGCACGCGTCACGCGATCGAGCTCGTCGCGCGTGCGGCCAAAGAACGGACCGCCCGAGCAGGTGAGCCAAATGCAGTGGGCCTCGCGCGGGTTCTCCCCCAGATAGCACTGGTAGATGGCGGAATGCTCAGAGTCGACCGGAATAAGCTGGCCCGGTTGCGCCAACGGCATAAGCAAGTCGCCACCGACGACGAGGGACTCCTTGTTGGCAAGGGCAAGGCGCTTATTCGAGGTCAAGGCCGCATGGCTCGCCTCGAGACCGGCGGCGCCCACAATAGCGACGAGCACGCAGTCGACATCGTCGCGACGCGCGAGCTCGCAAACCGCCTGCGCGCCAACGCCGAGCTGTGTGCCCTCGGGCAACTCCTGCAGCACGGCGTCATCGCCATGAGCGACATCGGCAACGGCAACCGCCGGAACCGAGAACTCGCGGGCAGCGGCAACGAGCTCGGAGATACTGGAGTTAACGGACAGCGCCGTCACCTGCAGGCGATCGGCATGCTGGCGGCACACATCGAGCGCCTGGGTGCCGATAGAGCCTGTACAGCCCAGGATGGCAACACGAAGGCGTCCATCGGGGCCATACGTCGTCTGGAATGACATTACAGCACGCCTCCGATCATCAAAAGCAGCTGCGCGGTAATGCAACCAAAGATAAGCGAGTCGCTACGGTCGAGCATACCGCCGTGGCCCGGGATAAGGTTGCCGGAATCCTTGACGCCCACACCGCGCTTGATGCGCGACTCGATAAGATCGCCGATAACGCCCAGAATGGACACGACCACGCCGCACAGCAGCGCATAGGGCAGGCTGAGCTTGTAGAAGTGCGTCGCCCACAGGATGAGCCAAATCAAAACCGAGCCCAGGATGCCGCCAACAAACCCCTCCCAGCTCTTTTTGGGAGAGATCTTGGGAACCATCTTGTGCTTGCCGATACGGCTGCCCACGATGTAGGCAAACGAATCGGAGACCCAAAGGGACGCGCAAACGCCCACTGAAAGCAGGGCGCCGGCAAAACCGGGCACGGCATCGCGCAGCAGCACGATAGCCGACAGCATAAAGCCAGTGTAGATGGGACCCATGAGCGTCACGGCCACATCAGAGATGCGGGTACGCGGCGACCAGACATACCAAATGCCCACAGCGAGCATCAAGGCAAAAAGCAGGGCATTCAGCAACATCGAATCGCCCAACGCCGACAGCGGAAAGAGTACGGCGGCAGCGATACCCATGCGCTCGTTAGCCATCTTGCCATCGAGCCTTGTCATACGGAAAAACTCATAGCAGCACAGACCGCTCATTACAGAAACAAAGATGGCCGTGGGCACGATACCCAAAACCAGGCACAGGATAAAGACAACGGCGTAGACGATACCGGCGGCGGCACGGGTAATAAAGCCCGCCAGCCACGAACCGGTGCCGCTCTTTGCTGCAGGCGCTCCCGCAGCGGCAGCCTTGCGCGCAGGCGCCGCGGAAACTGGCGTCTTGGGAGCAGATGCCTTGGGACGATCGGACACGATTAAGCCTCCTCGGTCTTGCTCAGTCCACCAAACCTACGGTCACGGCCCTGATAGGCCAAAATGGCGTCGACAAGGCCCCAACGATCAAAGTCGGGCCAATAGGTATCGGTGACGTAGAATTCGGAATAAGCCACCTGCCACAGCAGATAGTTCGAAAGGCGCAGCTCACCAGAAGTGCGAATCACAAGCTCAGGATCGGGAAGGCCGGCGGTATAGAGGTGGGAAGCCACCATGTCGTCATCAATTGCGCCAGGATCGATCTTACCGGCGGCAGCGTCGAGTGCGATTTGACGGACAGCGCGGGTAATCTCGGCACGCGCGCCGTAGTTGACGGCAAGCGCCAGCGTCATGCCGGTGTGATCGGCGCACTCGGCAAGACCGCGTTCAAAAACGTCGCGGGTCTTCTTGGGCAGCGCGGAAATGTCACCCAAAAAGACAACGCGCACGTTTTCGCGCTTCAGAAGCGGCAGCTCGTCGATAAACGTCTTGGCAAACAGGTGCATCAAGACGTTGACCTCATGCTGCGGGCGGTTCCAGTTTTCGGTAGAAAACGCATAGGCCGAAAGCACGTCGACGCCCAGGCGCACGCAGGCGGTAATGATCTCGCGAAGGGAGACGATACCCGCCTTGTGGCCCTCAGTGCGTGCAAGACCGCGCGACGTGGCCCAACGACCGTTGCCGTCCATGATGCACGAGATATGGTGCGGAATGTTATTGAGGTCAAGGTCGGAAAAACCGACGCCCGCAGGGGCGTCGGCAAAGTACTCGACCAGTTTATGCTCGTCGTATTGCACCTTAGATCTCCATGACCTCGGCTTCTTTTTCCTTCAGAAGCTCCTCGACCTTGGCGACATACTCATCGGTGTGCTTCTGGACCTTGGCCTGCTCGCGACGGACATCGTCCTCGGTGAGCTCCTCATCGCGCTCGAGCTTGTTGTTGAAGTCGCGACGGATGTTACGGATAGACACCTTGGCCTGCTCGGCGTACTCGCGGCACTCCTTGACGAGTTCGCGACGGCGCTCCTCAGTGGGGGCCGGGAACGGCAGACGAACGACGGTGCCATCGGAGTTGGGGGTAATGCCCAGATCGGAAGCGCCGATGGCCTTGACGATAGCGTTGATGAGCGCCTTGTCCCACGGCTCGATGAGCAGCATGTGAGCCTCGGGGGTCTTGACGGCGGCAACCTGCGTGACCGGCGTGGGAACACCGTAATAATCAACGGTGATGTCGGACAGAATGTTGGCGTTGGCGCGACCGGTACGGACCTTGGAGAAGTTATGCTTGAGGGACTCGAGCGACTTGTCCATATGGGCGGTGATGTTCTCTGCCATGCTTAATCCTCCTGATAGACGAGCGTGCCGACGGGCTCACCCGCGAGCGCGCGCTTGACGGTGTCCTCGCCATCGATGTTGAGGACCAAAATCGGCATACGGTTATCCTGGCACAGTGCCGTAGCCGTGGAATCCATAACCTGCAGACCACGGACGAGAACCTCGTGATAGGTAATCTTGTCAAAACGGACGGCATCGGCGCACTTGACGGGATCCTTGTCGTAGATGCCGTCAACCTTGGTGGCTTTAATCAGAATCTCGGCGCCGATCTCGCAAGCACGAAGAGCCGCGGCGGTGTCGGTCGTAAAGTACGGATTGCCCGAACCGGCGGCAAAAATAACGACGTTACCCTTGGAAAGGTGGTTGATGGCGCGACGGCGAATATAGGGCTCGCAGATCTCGTTCATCTGGATAGCGCTCATCACACGGCAGGGAACGTCGTTATGCTCGAAAGCATCCTGCAGGGCGAGCGCGTTCATAACGGTCGCGAGCATGCCCATGTAGTCGGCCTGAGCACGCTCCATGCCACCGGCAGCGCCTGCCATGCCGCGGAAAATATTGCCGCCGCCGACAACGACGCCGACCTCATGGCCAACGGCGAGCAGCTCCTTGACCTGCTTGGCAAGATGATCGGTAACCTTGGGGTCGATGCCATATTGGCCGTCGCCCATCAGCGCTTCGCCGGAAAGCTTAAGAAGCACTCGTTTATATCGGATGTCGGACAAAGCGATCCTCCTTTAATTAGACTCTCAATATGATATCAAAGGCTCTGATAAGAGCCATGAAAAAGCAGGCTGTGAGTAAAACCCACAGCCTGCTCATTACCAGCTACAAGAGCTTATTTACTCGCCACGGACCAGACGGTCAAAGGCAACGACGGTAATGGTGTCGCCGAGCTCCTTGGAGACCTGCTCAGCGTACTTCTTGATGGTGAGGGAGCTGTCCTTGATGAACTCCTGCTCGGTGAGCACGGACTGCTTGTAGAACTTCTCCAGACGGCCAACAGCCATCTTCTCCTGGATAGCCTCGGGCTTGCCGGACTCGGCAGCCTGGGCCATGTAGATCTGCTTCTCGTGCTCGACGGTCTCGGCCGGAACCTGATCGCGGGTAGCGCAGATCGGGGCGACGGCGGCAACCTGAAGGGCAACGTCGTGAGCGAAGGTCTTGAAGGACTCAGCCTGAGCGGTCTCGGCCTTCTCGAAGGCGAACTCGACGAGGACGCCGATCTTACCACCCATGTGGATGTAAGAAGCGAGCGCGCCGTTCTCGGCCTTGCGGGCAGCGAAGCGGGAGATCTTCATGTTCTCGCCCATGATGTGAATCATCTCGGTGAGCTCGGAGGAAACGGTCTCCTCGCCCATCGGCTTCTCGAGCAGAGCGTCGACGTCAGCAGGCTCGGTGGTAGCGACAACCTCAGCGACCTTAGAAGCAAAGCCGGTGAACTTGGCGTTGGAGCCAACGAAGTCGGTCTCGCAGGAGAGCTCGAGCAGAGCACCGGTCTTGCCATCCTCGGAGACGAACGCGGCGACAGCGCCCTCGTTGGTCTCACGGCCAGCCTTCTTGGCAGCCTTGGCAAGGCCGTTCTTACGCAGAACGTCGACAGCGGCGTCCATGTCGCCGTCAGCCTCGACGAGAGCCTTCTTGCACTCCATCATCGGGGAGTCGGTCATCTCGCGGAGCTGCTTGACCATAGCGGCGGTAATCTGGGCCATTGTGGTTCCTTTCAAAGAGATGAAAAAGAATTAACTAAGACTGATTTACTCGGCCTTGGGCTCAGCGGCCATCTCGGCCTCGGAGACCTGCTCCTTGCCGGAGCCAGCGAGGCAGGCGTCAGCCATGAGCTCGCACATAAGGGTGACAGCAGAGATAGCGTCATCGTTGCAGGGGATGCCGTACTCGACCTCGTCGGGATCGGAGTTGGTGTCGATCAGAGCGACGACGGGGATGTTCAGGCGCTGAGCCTCCTTGATGGCGTTCTCCTCGCGCTTGGTGTCGATGACGAAGAGAGCCTGGGGCAGACCCTTCATGTCGCGGGCACCACCGAGGTTGGTCTGGAGCTTGGTGAGCTCCTTGCCGAGAACAGCCTGCTCCTTCTTGGGAAGCACTGCCATGCGGCCGTCCTCGACCATGGCCTCGAGCTCCTCCATGCGGTTGATGCGGGAGCGGATGGTGACGAAGTTGGTCAGCATGCCGCCGAGCCAACGCTGGTTGATGTAAGGCATGTTGGCGCGCTCAGCAGCGTTCTTGACGGCCTCCTGAGCCTGCTTCTTGGTGCCGACGAACAGCACATTGCCGCCCTTGGCGACGTTCTTGACGAAGGTGTAGGCCTGATCGGCGTCGAGGATGGTCTGCTTGAGGTCGAGGATGTAGATGCCGTTGCGCTCACCGAAGATGAACGGCTTCATCTTGGGGTTCCAGCGACGGGTCTGGTGACCGAAGTGGCAGCCGGCCTCGAGCAGGGTGCGGATATTAATCTTGGTAGCCATGTTAAACCTCCTGTGGTTTGCCTCCGCGCGGGGTCATCCTCCAAAACCAACCCGGACATGTGCTACCAAAGCCCGGGCACCACGGTATGAAGTAGCCGCGCGTGCGTGATAAAAACCTGTTGCCGTGAAGCAACCCGATGAATGATAGCAGGAATGCATCTTCCTGCCAACCCGCAATCAAAACCACACACCTGAGCGCGGCGCGGGACGTCCCAGCCACTATTCGCCGCGGGGATGGGCTTGAGCCACAGCCCGCTTAAGCCGATCGGGTGTGAGATGCGTGTAGATCTGCGTCGTGGACAAGCTGGCGTGCCCGAGCATTTCCTGCACGGTGCGCAGATCCGCGCCGCCCTCCAGCAAATCCGTGGCGAACGTGTGCCGCATGTCGTGGGGAGACAGCGTCCCGTCCAGACCGGCTTTGCGCACCGCGTCCTTGAACATCTTGCG
>CALJCO010000105.1 GCA_938023905.1 uncultured Collinsella sp.
GGATTCCCCGATCGTGGTCGGCATGGGCGAGACCGGCTCCTACGTTGCCTCCGACGTGATCGCGCTTATCGATGCCACTCGCGATGTCGTGGTGCTCGAGGACGGACAGTTTGCCAAGCTCACGCCCGCGGGCGTCGAGTACACCGACGAGGCCGGCAACGTCATCGAGCCCAAGGTCACCCACATCGACTGGGACCTGGACATGGCAGAAAAGGGCGGTTATCCCGACTTTATGCTCAAGGAAATCCACGAGCAGCCGCGCGTCGTGCGCGATACGCTGGTGGGCCGTATGACCCCCGCCGGCGAGCTCGATATCGACGAGCTGGGCCTGTCCCTCGAGGAACTCAACGACATCGACCGCGTCTACGTGATCGCTTGCGGCACTAGCTATCACGCTGGCCTCATCGCCAAGAACCTTATTGAGGGCTGGGCTCGCATCCCCACCGAGGTTGAGGCGGCCAGCGAGTTCCGCTATCGCAATCCCATCATCACGCCGACGACGCTTGTCGTGGCTGTGTCCCAGTCGGGCGAGACGGCCGACACCCTTGCCGCCATTCGCGACGCGCGCATCAAGGGCGCCAAGGTCTTCGGCATCACCAACGTGGTGGGCAGCCCCGTGGCGCGTGAGAGCGACGGCGTCATCTACACCAAGGCCAACAAGGAGATCGCGGTCGCCTCGACCAAGAGCTTCATCGGCCAGGTCGTGAGCCTTACGCTGCTGGCTTTGCTGCTGGCGCAGGTTAAGTACCGTCTGACCACCAAGCAGGCGCGCATGCTGTTCCGCGAGCTTTCCGATACGGCCGAGCAGATCCAGTGGATTTTGGATACCCAGACCGAGGCCGTGCATGAGGCCGCCCTGCTGTGCAAGGACGCGCAGTCGGCGCTGTTCGTGGGCCGCGGCATGGGTGCCGCTATTTCCTACGAGGGCGCGCTCAAGCTCAAGGAGGTCAGCTACCTGCATGCCGAGGCCTACGCCGCCGGCGAGATGAAGCACGGCCCCATTGCCCTGATCGACCCGGGCTTCCCTGTCATCGCTGTGGCCACCAAGAGTGCCACCTACGACAAGACCGTGTCGAACCTCATGGAGTGCAAGGCGCGCGGCGCCAAGGTTATCGTCGTTGCCACCGAGGGTGACGAGGAAATCAACAAGATTGCCGACTGCATCATTCGTGTGCCGGCCGTCCGCGACGTGTTCAGCCCCATCACGGCGAGCGTCCCGCTGCAGTTGCTTGCCCGCGAGGTGGCCATCCTGCGCGGCTGCGACGTCGACCAGCCCCGTAACCTGGCAAAGAGTGTCACAGTCGAGTAGTTGGTTCCGCCGTTCTAACGACCAAGGCCCGGCTCCGCGTCATCATGACAGAGTCGGGCCTTTTTGTACGGAGAAACCACCACAAAGGTGCCTGTCCCCTTTGTGGTGGTTTTGGCAGGTTAGCGGAGCTTGCTGGTCTCGAAGTACTCGGGGAACTGGTCCAGAACCTCGGTTTGGTTGCGGAACATCATGTGCAGGTGCTTGCTGACCAAAAAGCTCGCTTCGATGGGGTCGCGACCGGCGATAGCGCGGCGAATCTGCTTGTGCTCGTTCACGATGTCCTGATTGTCGAGAACCTGCGTGGCGGCGCGCAGCCAGCGGAAGCGCTCCAGGTCGGCATTGGTCTCTTCGAGCCACGACCACACGGTGCTGCGACATGCGATGCTAAAAATCATGTGATGCATGAGGTTGTCGCTCAAAAAGAAGCCGATGCGATCCTCTTCGGCCATGGCCTTTTCCTGCAGCACGATGGCGCGGTCGAGCTGCTCGATGCCGGCCGACGTGGCGCGCGCACAGCACTCCACAATCACCTGCTTTTCCAGATGCTCGCGGATGTAACAGGCACTCTCGGCAAGGGTGAGGTTGATGGGTGAGACGTAGGTGCCGCTCTGGGGCACGGTGCGCACCAGGCCTTCCTGCGCCAAGCGAACCAAAGCCTCGCGCACGGGCGTGCGCCCCATATCCAGGTCGTCGCAAAGTTGCTTGACGCCCAGCTTTTCGCCCGGCTTGTAGTCCAGGTAGACGATTTTGCGTCGAATGGTGTGGTAGGACTGGTCCTGTAGGCTCGTTTCCTGCTCGCCGACGTGCATCGATTCTTCCATAGCGCCTCGCAACTGTTCTATCAAACTCATATGTCAGTTGTTAATTATGCCGCGAATCAGCTTTCCGCGGTGGGTAATTCGGCTGTTGCCCAAGAACTATTGCGGCATCTTAGTCTTTGTTTACGCAAGGCTGCGCTCAATGTTGCCGTATCATAAGCCGTCGCAAACGTGAAAGAGAAAGAAGGAATCCCATATGCAACTGGCGAATATCGTACGCGAGCGCTGGAAGGGTGTCTTGTTCTGCCTGATCATCGCTATCCCCGCGACGCTGCTCGGCAAACAAATTGAGGTGGTCGGCGGGCCGGTATTTGCCATCCTCTTTGGCATGGTCCTGGCGCTCGTCTTTCCCAAGAATCGCCGCGAACAGCTCGCCGCCGGTGTCACCTATACATCTAAAAAAGTCTTGCAGTACGCGGTTATCCTGCTTGGCTTTGGCATGAACCTCTCCCAGATTCTGTCCAAGGGCGCCCAGTCGCTGCCGATTATCGTGGCGACGATCTCGACCTCGCTTGTCATCGCCTTTGTGCTCTGCCGCGTTATGAACGTGCCGGGTAAGATCTCGACGCTTGTGGGTGTGGGTTCGTCGATTTGCGGCGGTTCTGCCATCGCCGCTACCGCGCCCGTCATCGATGCCGACGATCGCGAGATTGCCCAGGCTATTTCGGTCATCTTCCTGTTTAACGTTATCGCGGCGCTCGTGTTTCCAACGCTCGGCGGTATGCTCGGGCTGACCAACGAGGGCTTTGGCCTGTTTGCCGGCACCGCCATCAACGACACCTCGTCCGTAACGGCTGCGGCGAGCGCTTGGGACAGCATGCATCCCGGCGCCAATGTGCTCGAGAGCGCCACGGTGGTCAAGCTCACCAGGACACTGGCCATTATTCCCATCACGTTGGTCCTCGCATGCTGGCAGATGCATCTGGCGCGCAAGGCCGGCGGCGACGCCAAAAGCACGTTCTCGCTTAAACGCGCGTTTCCCATGTTTGTGCTGTTCTTTGTGCTGGCGAGCGTAATCACCACGGTGCTTCAGCTTCCCGTGTCCATCACGGCGCCCATCAAGGAGCTGTCGAAGTTCTTTATCGTGATGGCCATGGCGGCTATTGGCTTTAATACCGATATCGTCGAGCTGGTCAAAAAGGGCGGCAAGCCCATCGCGCTGGGCTTTTGCTGCTGGATTGGCATTGCGTGCATGAGTTTGGGAATGCAGCACGTGCTGGGAATCTGGTAGAGGAGTAGCTTATTTGCGTGCTGGTTGCTGGTGAGCGCATGCCTGCGGTGGAGCGATAGGAGCTCTTGCGGGTATGGCTTGTCCGCAGGTTTATAAGTCCCGAAGAGCTCTTATCGCCCCGCCAGGATGGCGATGCGGGGCAACACCTATACTCGCAGGACGGCGCTTTCTGCCCTATAGTGTTTGGTGAGCAATATCGTTCAATTTTGAAACACTCGGTCGTGCGACCGTCGGCGGTTGCACGTCGCCGCGGACAGGGGCAAATCATGGATAGCGATGCCAAGCTAAACATCTTGACCGAGGCCCTGGCTGCTGCCGGGGCCTCGGCATTGGCAATCGATGCGCGTGGGGACGTCGTGATCTCGACCATGAATGACGCGGCGCTTGAGCGGGATGTGGCGACTTTTGTCGCTGAGCGCCTCGACCGTATAGGAGACGGCGCGCGTCTGGTTATGGGGCGTGCGGGTACGCGCCTGAGCCTGACCGTTCGCCCCACCGACAAAGAGGGCGGGGGCCTTTGGGTCGTCGTGGTCCGCGAGGTGCGCGGCGCCGCGGCACATGCGGGCATCGAGTGGCTCAACGCCGACGAAGTTGAGGCCCGCTACGAATCGAGCGCGTACGGCATCGTTGAGGGGGCGGCCTCGGTAGCTGCGCCGGTCGCCGAGAGCTACGCGCGCGGCGTGCCCCTTATGCTCGAGGGCGAGCTGGGAGCGGGTCAGGTCGAGATCGCCAAGCGCCTCTATCTGGACGGTCCTTTTGCCGATCAACCCTTTGTTGCCGTTGCGCTCGATGAGCTTACCGATCGCGGTTGGCGCCACGTGCTCAAAAGCGCCGAATCGCCGTTGTTCCAAACGGGGCTGACACTTTGCATTGAGGGCTGGAACACGGTTGGCCCCCAGCGTCTCCGCGAGCTCGTTTCCACGATGGCCGACACCGCGTTGGCGACGCGCTGCCATGTGGTGCTGACGGCGAATGACATGCCGGGCGGCAGCGAAAGTGATCAAGCTGCCTTTGTGACTGAGCGCTTCGCCTGTGCGGTGAGCGTGGCGCCGGCAATCGCCGAGCAGGGAGCCGCGTCGACGAAGGTTGCGCGCTATTTGGAATATCTCGCTGATGCATTTGGGACGGCAGCGCCCACGTTGTCTGCCGCGGCGGCAAAGACGCTCGATGTTTACCGCTGGCCGCGCAATTATCTGCAGCTCCGCGAGGTCTCGGAACGACTGTATATATTGGTGGGGGCGGGCACGGTGGACCGCGCTGTGGCGGAGGAAGTGCTCGCCCAAGAGGACGTGATTAAGACCGCAACCTTTGGCGCCCCGACACTCGAAAGCGACCTGTATATCCTGCGACCGCTGGCCGATACCGAGCGAGATATCGCGCATCTGGTTGTAGATCATCTCCACGGCAACCGGACCCGTGCGGCGGAGGTGCTGGGCGTAAGCCGAACAACGCTGTGGCGCTTGCTGAAGGACGATGACCGTTGAGCGAGGCGCCCGTGACCGCGCGCGACGCGTGTGCTACAGTCCAAAGCGTTATTGTTTCGATTTGGTTACGGCGTGCGGGGGCGTATGGCTGAGACTACAAAACCGAGCCGCAGAAGGCGGAGTGCCGCGCCGGTTAACCGACGCACAACATCGGTGACGTGGGGCAAACACGCCTCGGGGTTTGACGGCTCGTTCAAGCGCACTAAATACGGCTATCCTTCGACAGGTGCTCGCTTGGCAATGCAGGCAGAGTCCTCGCTGTGGGGCCGCAAACGCGTGGTGGGCTCAAAGCTCAAGCACGACGGCACGCTCGGCTACATCAGCCGCGGGGCGGCTCGCCGCAGTGGGCTCAATCCTGCTGGTTGGCATCGTTATGTGCCGATCGCGGTCGTCGTTGCAGTGATCGTCATCGCACTCGCTGCGCTTGGCTACGCCGGCGGTGGCGCCAACTTGGACGCGGTGTTTAAATCGCCCGAGCTCGCGCATGCAGGCACAGAAGTTGTCGAGGGCGCTCAGACCCAGACGGGCGTCGCGCCCCAGCGCGGCATGGTCGCGGCAGCCTCCACCATCGCCGACGCTCAAAAGGACGGGGACGAACAAGACGACGGCGCCGAAACGACCCACACGAACGAAACGACGACAACTCCATCGGCAAGATAAGTTGCGAGTGGGTCAGCCGTTCGTTAGAACGGCGGAACTAATTACCTAACGTACACCACGTTGTCGCGGCGGGGTTTTGGCTCGGGTAGCGTGTCTTCGGCATAGCCCAGAATGCAGTGACCGACGCCGCGCAGGCTGCCGTCGGCGGGCAGGCCCCAGCTGGCCAGCAGCTCCAGGCCCTCGGGCGAGTCAAAGACCTCATGCGCGCGGTGAATCCAGCATGAGTCGACACCCAGTGCATAGGCGGCGTTGAGCAGGTTGCCCATGGCGAGCGATCCGTCTTCCAGGTGCGTGGGCACGCTGCGGTCGACCAGTACCACCACAACGGTCCTGGCGCCATAGAAGGGGTCGCTGTTGCTGCCCATGACCTGTGCGTTGAGCTGCGAGAGGCGCTCAACGGTCGTGGGGTCGGTGACGGCGACAAACGTCACCGGCTGGCGCCCCATGCCACTGGGTGCATACTGGCCGGCCTCGATAATGCGTGCGAGCTTTTCGGCCTCGACGGGACGATCGCTGTAGTTGCGGCAGCTGCGGCGGTGGATGAGTGCTTCGATAGTCTCCATGGTGTCTCCTTGCGGTGGCGTTGCAGATGCCCCGTTCATACCCGTCGGGCTCAAACGATAGACGGTCAATTGCCCGGCCAAAAGGGTAGATCCCAATTGGGAAAGTAGGTTTGCATAAAAGTACCTTCAGAATGTGACAAACAAATGGGATGGTTAAACGTTTTATCCCGTCTACCCTGCGGTTTTTTACCACTTGCCTAAATGACGAACGCATAACCTCTGATAAAGGTTTTACTAAAGGAGTACCAACGTTTATCAATGCGCCGTGGTGGCGCCGGGCCAGGAGGTAACATCATGTTCCAGGCTGGAGATGTCGTCGAGACCGACTTCGAAGGATTTCTGAAGCTGCTGCGTTCCAAGACGCGCGCTTTTGTGACGATTGACGATCGCGAGTACTACATCACGCACACCGATGGCTATTGGCGTGTTCAGGATTGCGAGGCCCTCAACGACAAGGGCCACTTTACTGACTGCTCCGAGCTGGTCAACACGGTCTGCGAGGTCGTCGAGCTGCCGTGGATTGCCGGCAAGAGCCTGCATGACAGCTTCTCGGGCGCTACGGTCTATGAGGCCGTCGCCGCTTAACGGGCAATAAAACCCGATTTTCACGTGACCGCTGGCGCTGCCCCCGCGCCGGCGGTCTTTTTCTGCCGATAGGCCATAAAAGTGCAAGCATTTGCGGAGAGCCTGTTGACGATAGTCAAAACTCGGACTAATCTAGAGATATAAATTGGTCAAAAATCGGACAATCGAATGGTGGGATAGATGAATAGTGCGGTTACGCTGGTCGATTTCGACCGGTTGCTCAATGGACTCGACCATATTTATTCGGAGTTCTCGCGCGCCTGCGGTCTTTCGGACTGCGCTTACTGGATGCTCGTCGATACCAGCACGGCGGGCGGCAGCGTCGCCGTAAGCCGTCTGACAAGCGAATGGTTCTACAGCAAACAGACCATCAACTCGGCAATTAAAACCTTGAAGGCGCGGGGTTTCGCCACGCTGGAGTTTGCCGAAGGCAGTCGCAAGAACAAGGTTGTGTGCCTGACCAAAGAGGGTAGGCAATTTGCTGAGCGCTATGCGTTGCCGGCACTTAAGGCCGAACAGCGAGCATTTTGCGCGCTTGAGCCGTGTGAGCAACGCGAGATTATGCGCTTGATCGGCAAATTCTCCCAGGTGCTCGATGAGGAGTGCGAGACATTTAAGCAGCAGGTGGCAGCTGCAAGCCAGACGCAGGATCAATGTGAGGGGGAGTCGTGCGACTGTTAATGAGGTTTCTGAAGCCCTATCGAGGGCTTGTCGCAGTGACGCTGCTGGTGCTGCTGGTTGATAACGTCGGCACGCTGTTGGTTCCCACGATGCTGGCGAACATGGTCAACACCGGTATCACCACGGGTGATGTCGACTACATTTTGCGCAATGGCCTCTACATGCTTATCGCGACCGGCATGGCCAGCGGCGGCGCGGTGCTGGGCTGCTATCTTTCGGCGCGCTTGGCCGCCAACGTGGCCTGCGATATCCGCAATGCCGTGTACGACAAGTCGCTCGAGCTCGCGGCCAGCGACTTTGAGCGCTTTGGCACCGGATCGATGATCACGCGCTCGCTCAACGACATCAATGTGATTCAGCAGGCCATCCTGCAGACGATCCAGCTGGTGCTGCCGGTGCCGTTCTTGGCCGTCGCGGGCATCATTTTTGCGTGGCTCATCGATCCCGCCATGGGTACGCTGCTGGGCGTGGTGGTTGCGATCGTGCTGGTGGCGGCAGTCTTTACCGTGGCTAACGCCGCGCCAATTTTTATGCGCCTGCAGAGCTTTATCGACCGCATGAACGTGGTGCTGCGCGAAAACATCGTGGGCGTTCGCGTCATCCGCGCTTTCAATAAGGAGCGCCACGAGGAGCAGCGCCTGGACGAGGTGTTTAGCGACTACGCCGCCAACGCCATCAAAGTCAACCATCTGTTTGTGGGGCTCGA
The DNA here is from genome assembly GCA_938023905.1 of uncultured Collinsella sp. GTDB lineage: Bacteria > Actinomycetota > Coriobacteriia > Coriobacteriales > Coriobacteriaceae > Collinsella. Next base: position 8,038 of record CALJCO010000105.1, read on the forward strand.
CAGCTCCAGCTTCTTTTTGATGAACATCGCAGAGGTGGCGGTACTGTGGGTGGGCGGCAACCGCGTGGGCGCCCACGCCATGCAGATCGCGAGCATCTCGGCGGTGCTGGAGTACGCGCTTCTGATCCTGTTCTTTGTGATGATGGCGCAGATGGTGGTGCTGACGCTTCCGCGTGCCGCCGCATGTCTGAACCGCGCGCAGCAGGTGCTGGAGATTGAGCCGAGCATCGTCGATGGCCAGCGTACGCTGGGTGACGGGGCGCCTGCCCCCGAGGACGATGCGGATGCAGTCGCCGTGTTCGATCACATGTCGTTTCGCTTTGACGACGCCGACGAGGACACACTGTGCGATCTGAACTTTACCTGTCGCCGCGGTCAGACGACCGCAATCGTCGGCTCGACGGGTTCGGGCAAGTCGACGGTGGCCAAGCTCCTGCTGCGCTTCCACGATGCCACGAAGGGCGCCATTCGCTTGGACGGTGTTGACCTGCGCGACCTTTCGCAAGACGAGATTCGCGGGCGCATTGCCTATGTGCCGCAAAAGGCATGGCTGTTCTCGGGCACCGTGGCAAGCAATCTGCGCTTTGGCAACGAAGACGCGACCGAGGCGGACATGCTTCATGCGCTGCAGGTTGCCCAGAGCACCTTTGTGCTCGATCAACCGCATGGACTCGATACCCCGGTTGCCCAGGGCGGTACGAACTTCTCGGGTGGTCAGCGCCAACGCTTGGCCATTGCTCGCGCGCTCATGAAGCGCGCCGATCTGTATATCTTCGACGACAGTTTTTCGGCCCTGGACTTTAAGACTGATGCCGCCCTGCGCCATGCGTTGCAAGACGAGACGCGTGACGCTGCGGTGCTCATCATCGCGCAGCGCATCTCGACGATCTTGCACGCCGACCAGATTGTCGTGCTCAAGGACGGCGAGGTCGTGGGCCTGGGCACGCACGACGAGCTCATGGAAACCTGCGAGGTGTACCGCGCTATCGCGGAATCGCAGATGAAGGGAGGTGAGTAGCATGACCGAGGAGCTCAGGAAGCAGGCCAGCGTTGATGACGCCGTTGCCGCGGGGCTGGTCGAGGAAACGGCTGCCGTGGCACCCGAGCTGGATGACGCCGCCAAGGCTGCAGCCGAGCGCGAGGCTCGCCGCCAAGCGCTCTACGAGGAAAACGAGCGCGCCGAGGACGAGCGTGCCCGCGCTGAGGCAGAGCGCATGCGCGATGTGGACGACGAGGACGAGGACGAGAAACCCCGCGACACCTGGGCGACGGTGCGCCGCCTGTGGAGCGAGGCTGCCGGCGACCATTGGCGCTTCTATATCGTGTTCGCGAGCATTGTGTTCTACGCCATCTTTAACACCGCTGCGCCGGCATATAGTGCCCGCGTGATAGATGAGCTGTGGGGCCACATTCAGGTGGCGTTTGCCAACGGAACCACCTTCAACATCACCTGGGAGAACTGCGGCAGGACCATCTTCGTCTACTTTATGATCTGGACTGCCGCTGCCTCGTTCTACGCGCTCCAGACCTTTTTGATGTCGAGCGTTGCCGAACGCCTCAACCTGCGCCTACGCAACCGTATCGCACAAAAGCTCAACCGTCTGCCGCTCGCCTACTTTGACGCGCATCGTCCCGGTGAGGTCGTCAGCCGTGCGACCAACGACTTGGACAAGATGTCCGAGAGTATGCAGCGCGGACTGCTGCAGCTGCTGGTGTCGATCGGCACCGTGGTGGGCGCCGTGAGCGTGATGTTCGTGTTTAGCGTGCCGCTCACGCTCGTCTTTTTGTTCTTTATGGCGCTGTCGCTGCTGATGACCAAAGTGGTCTCGCGTCGCACACATGACGTGACCGGCGAGCGCCAGGAGTGGGTGTCCAAAATCACGAGCGCGGTCGAGGAGGGCTACTCGGGCCGTCTGGTGATTCGCGCGTTTAACCGCGAGCGTCAGAGTTCTGCCGAAGTGCACGAGGCCTCGGGCGAGCTGGCGCGCGTGAGCACCAAGGCCGACTTTATGATCAATGCCGTCGGCCCTGCGGTGCGCTTTATCGGCCGTTTGGCGCAGATCGTGATCGCGCTGGTGGGCTGCAGCATGCTGGTTGCCGGTCACATGACCGTCGGCGTGTTCCAGGCGTTCTTCCAGTTTATCTACGAGGCGTCCGAACCCATGACGCAGCTGTCGTTTACCTTTAACTCGCTGCAGAGCGCGCTGGCGAGTGCGGAGCGCGTGTTCGACCTGCTTGATGAGTCCGAGATGGAGGCTGATCCGCTGCCGGGGGAGGCCGCCAAGCTGCCGGGTCGCATTGAGGGTCGCGTCTCCTTTGAGCACGTGCGCTTTGGTTATTCGCCCGACAAGCCGCTCATGCGCGACGTGTCGTTTACCGCCGAGCCGGGCCAAAAGATCGCGGTGGTGGGAACCACGGGCGCGGGCAAGACCACGCTCATCAATCTGCTCATGCGCTTTTACGAGATCGACGGTGGCCGCATTACGCTCGACGGTGTGGATACGAGCCGCATGGATCGCGGCGAGCTACGTCAGCAGTTTGGCATGGTGCTGCAAGACGCCTGGCTGTTCGACGGCACGATTGCCGAGAACATCGCCTACGGCTGCCCCGAGGCGACGCACGATGAGATCGTGGCGGCCGCACGCGCCGCGCAGGTCGACTTCTTTGTACGTACCATGCCGCAGGGCTACGACACGCGCGTGGCCAACGATGCCGAAAGCATCAGCCAGGGCCAGCGTCAGCTGCTGACCATCGCACGCGTGCTGCTCAACAACCCGGCGATTCTAATCCTGGACGAGGCGACGTCGAGCGTGGACACGCGCACTGAGCTTGCCATCGGCCGTGCCATGGACGCGCTTATGCGCGGGCGCACGAGCTTTGTGATCGCGCATCGCCTGTCGACGATCGTGGACGCCGACCTGATCTTGGTCATGGATCACGGCAACATTATCGAGCAAGGCACGCATAAGGAACTGCTGGCTGCCGAGGGTGCTTACGCCGACCTCTATCTGAGTCAGTTCGCATAGTGTGACAAAGGGATAGTCCCGCATGTCACATCAAAAAGAAAGGCGCGCCGGGGATGGATTCCCTGGCGCGCCTTTTGCGTCGGTGCCGATATTGTTTTGTGCCGCTTGCGTCCCTAGCGCTCGTCCACGAGCTTGGTGACGAGGGCCTTAAGCTCGGCCACCTCTTGCTCGAGCTCTTTGACCCGGCGTGCGTTCTCGGTGATGCCTTGGCGGTTGAGGGCGCTTTGCTCGGCTGCGTCGTCGGGCATGTACTCGCGATGCTGCTTGGCGTCGAAGGTCTCCTCGAACACGCGGCAGCCGTTGCGTTTGATAATGCGGCCGGGCACGCCCACGACGGTGCAGTTGTCGGGCACGTCTTTGACGACAACCGAGTTGCCGCCGATTTTGACGTTGTTGCCGATGCGAATGTTGCCGAGCACTTTGGCGCCTGTGCCCACGGTGACGTTGTTGCCCAGGGTGGGGTGGCGCTTGCCGGTCTCGTTGCCGGTGCCGCCAAGTGTGACGCCCTGATAGAGCACGCAGTTGTCGCCCACAATGGCGGTTTCGCCGATGACAACGCCCATGGCGTGGTCGATAAAGAAATGCTTGCCGATCTGTGCGGCAGGATGAATCTCGACGCCAGTGATATGGCGGGTGATTTGCGAGAGCACGCGGGCGAGCGAGCGATGTCCATGTTCCCACAACCAGTGCTCGGGCACGTGGTTCCACTTGGCGTGCAGGCCGGGGTAAGAAAGGAAGATGACTAGGCCGTTTTGCGCGGCGGGGTCCTGTGCCTGGACGGTCTTGATGTCCTCGCGAATGGTATTGATAAAGCTCACCGGCCGCCCTCCCTTAGCGCCGCGACAATGCAATTCAATAAAGTATAGCGATTTGCTAGGGATTAGGAAGAGCAATCTTGCTCGGCTTTGCGCGACGGGTGTCAATTATGCAAACTTGCTGGTAATGAAGTCACGCTTTTGTAAGGTCGTGTGCGTTGCCGCGTCACAACCGTATACTGGTCAACTTGGACGTGTCCGCGCCCACAACTGAGAGGTTTTACTTCATGGGTTTCATCAATTTTATCGCCGAGCTGCTTAAGGATCCGCGCACCGCGATCGCCAGCTGGATCGCCGCCGGCCCGCTTATGGCCTATGGCTGCGTGTTTCTGATCATCTTTATCGAGACGGGCGTGGTGTTCTTCCCGTTCCTTCCCGGCGATTCGCTGCTGTTCGCCTCGGGCTTCTTTGCCCACAACGGCGGCTTTAGCATCGTGGCTCTGCTGGCCGTCGCATGGACGGCTGCCATCTTGGGCGATCAGTGCAACTTTATGATCGGTCATTTCTTTGGCCAAAAGATCATCGCCTCGGGCAAGGTGAAGGCCATGACGCCCGAGCGCATCAAAAAGTCCGAGGACTTCCTGGACAAATGGGGCCACCTGGCCATCTTCCTGGGTCGCTTCTTCCCGTTTATCCGCACCTTTGTGCCCTTCATCGCCGGCATGGGCGGCATGCATTGGCGCAACTTTGTCATCTTTAACGTGTTGGGCGGCATTACCTGGTCGACGGTCTTCACTCTGCTGGGCTACTTCTTTGGCGGCATCCCCTTTGTGCAGGAGCACTTTGAGCTGCTGATTATCGGCATCGTCGCCGTGTCGATCATCCCGACCGTGGTCGGTCTGGTTAAGGCTAAGCTGGGCAAAAAGAACGCGTAGCTCGAGCCAGCGCGCAAACCGTGCCGTTGAGGCCCGTCACCCTTTACGGTGGCGGGCCTTTCTGCTTCGGTCAAATGAAAATACTTTACTTAGTTAAAGAAAAGCGTTTTATCAGACGCGTACGGGGAGTACAATCTCGTGCATGCGAATCGACGTGCCATCGGCTTTGATGCCGTTCGCGTGTCCCGTCCGGCTCTACGCTCCGGGCGTGCGACGTTGCGACGCGGTCGGCTTCGGTCTTTGCGTGCGGGTTCGCGAGTATGCAACTGTGTATGTAAGGAGCGACATATGACTGTCGAGAAGAAGGATATCGATTGGGGTAGCCTCGGCTTTGGCTACATGAAAACCGATTACAGCTACGAGGCTCATTGGAAGGATGGCGAGTGGGACGAGGGCGGCCTGACCACCGACCACACCCTGCATGTCTCCGAGTGCGGTGGCATCTTCCATTACTGCCAGGAGGTCTTTGAGGGCCTGAAGGCCTACACCGCCGAGGATGGCAGCATCGTCTGCTTCCGTCCCGACATGAACGCCGAGCGTATGTACAACTCTGCGCAGCGCCTCGAGATGCCCCCGTTCCCCAAGGACAAGTTCGTTGAGGCCGTCAAGCAGGTCGTTTCTGCCAACGCCGCCTGGGTTCCGCCCTTCGGTTCCGGCGCGACCCTGTACGTGCGTCCGTTTATGATCGGCTCCGGTGACGTGATCGGCGTGGCTCCCGCTCCTGAGTACACGTTCCGCATCCTCGTGACCCCGGTCGGTCCGTACTTTAAGGGTGGTCTCAAGCCCGTCAAGCTGCGCGTTTCCGAGTACGACCGCGCCGCACCGCACGGCACCGGCAACATCAAGGCTGGCCTCAACTACGCCATGTCCCTCAAGCCCACGATGGAGGCCCATCGCGAGGGCTATGCCGAGAACCTGTATCTCGACTCCGAGTCCCGCACCTATGTCGAGGAGACCGGTGGCGCTAACGTCCTGTTCGTGAAGGAGGACGGCACGCTCGTCGTTCCGCAGTCGCACACTGACTCCATCCTGCCCTCCATCACCCGTCGCTCGCTCGTTCAGGTTGCTCAGGACCTGGGCATAACCGTCGACCAGCGCCCCGTCGAGTGGGCCGAGGTCAAGGCCGGCACCTTTGTGGAGTGCGGCCTGTGCGGCACCGCCGCCGTCATCTCCCCGGTGGGCGAGATCGACAATAAGGTTTACGGTGCCGATGAGACCGTGACCTTCCCGGCTGGCTACACCGAGATCGGTCCTGTGATGAAGAAGCTCCGCGAGACCCTGACCGGCATCCAATCTGGTGCTGTCGAGGATAAGCACGACTGGGTTTACACCGTCGCGTAAGCTGCCATAGCTGTTCGGCCCGAGGGCAACCTTCCTTTCCGGCGCACTCCGCAGGACGAAAGAACCCCCGCCGCACGTAGTGTGAACTGCCTCCCATTTCTTGGACACAAGAAATGGGAGGCTTTTTTATGGCTGGAAACGCTTTGTACGACGTCGGGATGAGACTGCGAGCGGCAGAGCTGCACGACGGGGGGCACGGCCGCGCGGCGATCGCGGCCCTTCTCGGGATGCCGGAGGAAACCGTGAGAGAATGGCTGTGCACCTACAGGTCTGCTGGTATCGAGGTTCTGGCCATGATGGGAAAGAAACACACCGCCTATTCGTTCGAGACGAAGCTGGCCGCCGTCAGGGCGGTCGTCGACGAGGGCATGACGAAGCCCGAGGCCATGGAGAAGTTCGGGATAGCCTCGCCAAGCCCTTTCAAGAAATGGCTGAAGGCCTACAAGGAGGAGGGCCCGGAGGCGCTCAGGCCAAAGCCCAGGGGGAGGCCGAGGGGGTCCGGCTCCCCGTCCGGGGAGACGACGCGCGAGCAAGAGCTCGAGCGCAGGATCAAGAGGCTCGAGGCGGAGAACGCCTACCTAAAAAAATCGATCGCCCTGAAGGCGGAGAAACGCTCTCGAACGGCGAGAAGGCCGCGGTCGTGAGCGGGCTTTCAGGGCAATACCCCCTCGCCGACCTGCTCGAGTGCGCCGGCCTGGCGAGGTCGAGCTACTACTACGCGCTGTCGCACCCGAAGGCTCCCACCAGGCCCGAGCTCTGGGAGGCCGCCGCCGAGATATTCTCGCGCACCGCCAACGGGTGCGGCCACAGGCAGATCGCCATGTGCCTGCGCGCCGAGCAGGGCGTGCGCATAGCCGACAAGACGACGCTGAAGATGATGCGCGAGATGGGCATCAGCTGCGGGATCCGCCGCGAGACCGACTACCACAGGTACAACTCGTACAGGGGCAAGGTCGGAAAGACCTTCGAGAACGTCATCGGCAGGGACTTCGCCGCCGA
>CALJCO010000106.1 GCA_938023905.1 uncultured Collinsella sp.
CCGACTACCTGCTGGTCGATACGCGCGTACACGATGAGCTGTTGGGCCTCATCAGGGAGGAGATCCGTCGCATGTTTGGCGAGCATCCGCTCGACAACGAGGATTACGGTCATATCGTCAACGCCAAGCATTTTGCGCGCGTGCGCGGACTGATCGATCCCGGTAAGGTCGTGCTTGGAGGCGCCGCGCGCGAGGCTTCTCTCAAGATTGAGCCGACGATTTTGGACGGCGTGGCGCCCGATGATGCCGTGATGCAGGAGGAGATTTTCGGCCCCATCCTGCCGGTGCTGACGTATGAGAGCTTAGACAGGGTCGAGACGTTTATTACCGATCGCCCGACGCCGCTGGCCCTGTATATCTTTAGCCAGGACCGCGCGGTTCAGCAGCGCTTTGTGCGTTATGTGCCCTTTGGCGGCGGCTGCGTCAACGACACGATTATGCACTTGGCTACGAGCCATATGGGCTTTGGTGGCATGGGCGCGAGCGGTATGGGGCAATACCATGGACGCGAGAGCTTCGATACGTTTAGCCACAAGAAGAGCATCGTGAACAAGGCAACGTGGTTGGACGTGCCATTCCGCTATGCCCCTTATGCAAGCTGGAAGCACAAGTTCGTGCGCATGTTTGTGCATTAGAATCAGATGACATAGGGATAAACAAAGTGGCCGTCCCCGCGTAAGCGAAGACGGCCATTTCTCACGATGAAAACGTGTATCGGAGTTGGCAAGACCCGCTGTCACGGGTGCCATCCGTGTTCCTATCTTATCTGCAAGCGTTCCGTTGCGCAAGCGTTGCGGCAAACGATTGAAAGACACGGACGGGGTGAATTTGTGTCCGCACGAACCCGTAGACTTCTCAACTATGTGGTGGATACTCGCTAATCGGTGATGGAGGCGGTCATGTTTGATGACGATGACCTGTTCAATCTGGTAGACGATCCGTTTGAGTGGGATTCGCTGCTCGATGACGATGAGTTGGAGCAGGACCGCAAAAAGCAAAAGGATAAGAACGCCCGGGGTAAAGGTTCGAATAAAAAGGACAAGCGCCGCCGAGGTCTGTTCGGTGGGCTCTTTGGGTAATTGTCGCATCGCTGCGTCTGTATACTAGACAGGTCTTATACGCGTTGCGAAATGAGGACAGAGACGATGATGTGGTTTACCGCCGACCTGCACCTGGGCGATACGAATATCCTGCACGACATGGATCGACCGTTTGACTCGGTCGAGGAGATGAACCGCCGTGTCATCGATGCCATCAACGAGTGCGTGGCTGTGGACGACCGCCTTTATGTCCTGGGAGACTTTACGTATCGATTGCCCATGGTGGAGGCGGTGCGCCTGCGCGAGCGCATCGAATGTCAGAACGTAACGCTCATCTGCGGTAACCATGACGGCGACTGGGAAGATCCAGACGCGCCGCACATTTGGGATGAGGTGCGCGATTATCTGGAGGTCGCCCCCGGTTACGCTAAGGGCCATCGCCTGGTAATGAGCCATTACCCCATGCTCAGCTGGAACGGCAAGGCGCGTGGCGCCATCATGTTGCACGGGCATATCCACAGCAGGGGAGACCGCACCAACGCGCGCAACCGCGATCGCGAGCGCCCCATCTTTCGCTATGATGTCGGCCTCGATGCCAACGAGTACAAGCCCGTAAGCCGTGACCAAATCCTAGGCTTCTTTGGACTGTAGCTGTAAGTGCAGGTAGAATGAACGCGCCGCGCGGATGGTCTGTGCGGCGCGTTTCAGTAGGAGCGATGAATCCATGAGGGCTATCCAGCGCATTAACCATAACGCTGCCATCTGCGAAGACGGCGCGGGGCGTCAGCTTATCGCGCTGGGTCGTGGTATCGGCTTTGGCGATATGCCGCATGAGGTCGACCTGGATGTCATCACGCGTACCTTTTACGGCATTGATTCAAAGTACCTGGCGTTTATCGATGAGGTCGATCCCGAGGTGCTGGAGTTTTCTGCTCAGCTGGCCGATATCGCGACCGGACAGCTTTCGTACGAATTGAGTCCTAACCTTCCCATTACATTGGCAGACCATATTCAGTTTGCCATTAAGCGTGCCCGCGAACACATGGTGGTGTCGTTGCCGCTTGAGCGCGATCTTGAGCAGCTGCATCCCATCGAATACCGCTTGGGCGAGCTGACTGTTCGCGGTATCCAGAAGAGCTTTCATGTGCGCATGCCCCGAAGCGAGGCCGCGGGCATTGCCATGTCGATTGTCAACGCATCGGAGGAGCTCGTCTATCTGATCATGCATGTGAATCGCGTGGCTTCTGTCCACTCGGATAAATAGGCTCTCTGGTATTTCCTTTCCGTCATGGCGACCGTTCGCGGGTCGTTTGCTACCGTTCGTCGGTAATCTGAGCCGCAACGAACGCATCTGCCGCATATACTCGCCGTGTGTTGGGTGTTACTCACGGCGCAGCTCCGAGAGGCACTACCGATTCTGCCGAGGCCATAATTGGGTCTCTGTCGGTTGTGCGCGGGGCTTTTTCATGTCGATCCACCCGGGAATCACATGCAAATCAATCTCTTGCCAACTGATGTCGCGCGCTGCGCAGGCGCGAGCGGAATTGTGCGTCTTGGTGCCGTGAAGTCCCACGGCCTTTAGTTGGAAGAGAAGGGATTCGACATGGCTGTCGATAACAAGAAGATTGCCGAGGACGTGCTTGCTGCCGTCGGCGGCGCCTCCAATGTGACGAACGCGACGCACTGCATGACCCGCCTGCGTCTGAACCTCAAGGATCAGTCCATTCCCAATGACGATGAAGTAAAGAAGATCAAGGGCGTGCTGGGTGCACAGTGGTCTGGCGGCCAGTATCAGGTCATCATTGGCCAGAACGTGCCGAAGGTCTATGACGCCGCCATTGCGCTGGGCGTCAAGGGCAAAGGCTCCATTGACGAGAACCTCGATGACGGCATCAAGGAGCCACTGACGGTCAAGACTGCGGGCAAGAAGGCCCTTAACTACCTGTCCAAGACAATGTGCATGACGATCCCCATTATCATGGGCGCCGCCATGTTCCGCACACTTGCCGTACTTTGCGGCGACGGCATGCTCGGTATCTGGTCTGCTGATTCCGACATCTACAACTTCTTCTACAACTGGATTTACAACGCAGGTTATTATTTCCTCCCTGTTTATCTGGGTTGGGCTGCCGCAAAGCAGCTCGGCTGCAGCCAGCCGCTCGGCATGATGCTCGGCGGCGTGCTCATTGCCCCTGAGTTCATGACGCTGGTCAACGCTGCGGCGGATTCGGGTGCTACGACCACGATGGTTTACGGCGCGCTCCCGGCTCAGCTGAACAACTATTCTGCGACCGTGCTCCCCATGCTGCTGTCTATGCCGGTGCTGATGGTCGTCGAGAAGTTCATGAAGAAGATCATCCCCGACATGCTCTCCACGGTGTTTGTGCCCGTGTGCACCATGGCTGTGATGACCCCCGTTTCCCTGTGCGCCCTAGCTCCGATTGGTTCCATTCTGGGCGACCTGGTCGGCAACTTTATGTTCGGCCTCGGAAACGCTGGCGGCATCGTCACGATCCTCTCCCTCGTCGCCATTGCTGCGCTTTGGGAGTTCCTGGTTATGACCGGTATGCACCAGGTTCTGATTGCCCTCGGCATTGTGCAGGTGCTCACCTCAGGGTCTGACTCCTGCGTTATGGTCGCGGGTGCTATCGCTCAGTTCGCCACGTGGGGCATGGCCTTCGGTGCCTTCCTGCGCCTTAAGGAGGTCGACGAAAAGGGCGCTATGCTTGGTTTCTCGCTCTCCGGCATTGTCGGTGGCGTGACGGAGCCCGCGCTGTATGGCTGCGGCTTTAAGTATACTCGCTGCCTGGGTGCCATGGTCGCGGGCGGCGCTATCGGCGGCCTGATCGCGGCTCTCACTAATGTGACCACGTATGTTTTGGGCGCAACTAATATCCTTGGTATTACAGGTTATGTTGCAGGCGGAACTGCTAATCTCGTATGGGGCTGCGTTGCATCGGGCACTGCATTTGTTGCCGCCGCTGCCATCGCCTACTTCTTTGGCTTTACCAAGGAGCAGCTCGACGAAGACGCTGCTGCCGCCAAAGCCTAAAGCATCCGTTCGGTAGGACAATTATCTGGGGCACTTGGCTGCGCTTCAAGTGTCCCTTTCCGTAGATGGGGGTCAATATGAAGCAATTGCTCATTCGTGCCGACGATATCGGTTATTCGTATGCCGTTAACCTGGGGATTGCCCGCAGTATCAATGAGGGCCTGGTGCGCTCGGCGGGACTTATGCCCAATATGCCCGAGGCCGAGCGTGGCTGGTCGCTCGTGGCGGATGTCGGCATTGCGGTGGGTCAGCACACCAACGTGTGCCTGGGCAAGCCGTGTGCCGACCCGGCGCTCATTCCGAGCATGCTCAACGAGAACGGCGAGTTCCATAGCAGCCGTACCTTCCGCGATCATTTTAAGCGCGGCGAGGAGTTGATAGACTTCGACGAGGCCTGCATCGAGATCCGCGCGCAGCATGACCGCTTTGTCGAGATCGTGGGCCGCGAGCCCGATTACTTTGAGGCCCATGCCGTCATGAGCAAAAACCTTAACCGAGCGATCTCGGCGGTTGCTCAGGAGCTGGGCCTTAAGGAGCAAAAGGCGAGCTTCGACCCCGCGGCTGTGGTGCATTGCGGAGATACTGATCTGCGCATGGTGATGCGCTCGATGGAGCCGGGCTACGAGCCCAAAGAGGCAATCATGCAGACGGTTCGCGAGATGGTGGACGGCGAGACGGTCGTCTTTGTGTGCCATCCGGGCTATCTCGATCGTTTTATCCTGGAGAACAGCTCGCTCACGACCGACCGCACCAAGGAAGTCGATGCGCTGATCGACCCCGAGCTTCGCACTTGGCTTGAGTCTCAACCTGATCTTCGCCTGATCGACTACCGCGACCTGTAAGGACCCAAGTCACCACAAAGGGGACAGTCGCCTTTGTGGTGGTTCTGGCGCCGTTGCCATTATGGCGGCGGCGTCTTTTTTGTCCGTGCGGCGCGGTAGAGTGTAGGCGGTTGAAATTTGCGTCCATCGAGGAGCTGCCATGAACGAGATCAAGTGCCCGCATTGCGGCGAAGTGTTTAAGGGCGATGCGTCCGGCTATGCAGATATCGTCAAACAGGTGCGCGATGCCGAGTTCTCGCGCGATCTTGATGAGCGTGTGAAGGCGGTCCAGCGCGAGGGCGAGCAGGCGCTGGAGCTTGAGCGTTCGCGTTCGACGGCTGCCTTGCAAAAGGCAGAGTCTCAGCGCGACGCTGAGCTCGTAGAGCAGAAGAACGCTGCGGCTCAACAGCTGGCGCAAGAAGTCGCCAAGCGCGATGCCGAGCTTGCCGAGCTGCGCGCCAAGCTCGAAGGCGCTACTGCAGAGCGCGAGAGTGCAAGCCAGCGCGCGGCGGTTGAGGCCCGCGCCGATGCTCAAAAGGAGAATGCCGAACTGCAGCGCGAGATCGACAACCTGCGTGCGCAGTTGGGGCGCAAAGATGATGAAGCCAAGCTTGCCGAGGCAGCGGCACGCAATGCTGCTCAAAACGACCTGTCCGCACGTGATGCCCAGATTGCCGAGCTGCAAGCCAGGCTCGCCGCGGCGGACAAGGCCCAGGAGATGGCGCTTGCTGCTGCTGCGGCCGAATCGCAGCGTGAGCTCGAGGCCGCTCGCAGCGAGGCCGAACGTACGCTTGCTGACTATCGCGCGAAGGTTCAGGAGAAGTTTTCCGTCGCAAAGGCTCAGTCCGAGCAGGAGGCCGAGGGTCTGCGTGCTCAGCTGCGCGAACAGGAACTGACGGCCAAGATGAACCTATCGGAGGCGGTCGCCGCGGCGGAGCGTGAGCGTGACGAGGCCCGCGCCAAGCTCACGAGTGAGCTGGCGGTGCGCGATTCACGCGAGGAGCAGGCCAAGGCGGCACACGAGCTCGAACTTGCGCAGACCAAGCGCGCGAACGAGGAACTGATTCGCTACAAGGATGAAGAGATTGAGCGCCTTAAGGACATGAAGGTCCGCCTGTCCACCAAGATGGTGGGCGAGTCGCTCGAGCAGCACTGCGAGACCGAGTTTAATCGTCTGCGCATGACGGCGTTTCCCAACGCGTACTTCGAGAAAGATAACGATGCGTCCGAGGGCACCAAGGGCGACTTTATCTTCCGCGAGTGCGACGCGAGCGGCAACGAGATCATTTCGATCATGTTCGAGATGAAAAACGAGAACGACGAGACCGCGACCAAACACAAGAACGAGGATTTCTTTAAGAAACTCGATCACGATCGCCGCCAGAAAGGCTGCGAGTATGCGGTGCTCTGCACCCTGCTGGAGCCCGAGAGTGACCTCTATAACGCGGGTATCGTCGACGTGAGTTACCGCTATGAGAAGATGTACGTGATCCGCCCGCAGTTCTTCATCCCCATGATTACGCTCCTTCGCAACGCCGCTATGGGTTCGCTTCGCTATAAGCAGGAACTGGCGGAGTACAAACAGCAGAATATCGATGTCACGAACTTCGAAGCCAAGATGGAGAAGTTCAAGGATGGCTTCTCGCGCAACTACAACCTGGCGAGCAAGCAATTCGAGTCGGCAATCAAGGAGATCGATGCCGCCATTAAGCAGCTCGAGAAGACCAAGGACGACTTGCGCCGCAGCACCGAGAACCTACGCTTGGCCCACAACAAGGCCGATGAGCTTACCATTCGCAAGCTCACATGGGGCAACAAGACCATGAAGGCAGCGTTTGACGAGGCGCGCGAGGCTGCGCCAGAGACAAACGAGGAGCCAGCCGAGGCGGATTCGTATGAGGTCGAGGATGCCGAGTAAGGCATAGCGGATAGTGAAAAAGCGGGGCTGCTGGCGATGTTGCCAACAGCCCCGCTTCGTTTCGTCCCAATATGCTTGGCTAATCCTCGAGCAAATCCTCGATAAAACCGACGCGGTAGTTCTTGAAGATGACCTCGCCACCGTCTTGCGTGGCGTCCAGATCGACATCGCCCATGATGCCAAAGTCGTGGTCGCCGTCCTCGTCGGCAAAAATCTGGTGCACGTGCCACACGTGGAGCGCCTTCTCGTCGGACTCGTCGATCGAGAACATAGCAGAGGAGCGCGCGTCGCCGTCGGTGAGAATCTCCTCGTGCTGCTCGTGGTAAGCGTCGAGTGCTTTTTGCCAGCGGATCTCGCTCATGCCCCAGTCGTCGTCGAGTTCGCCCAGGTCGCGCACATGCTCGCGGGCGGCAAGAGTCACGCGGCGGAAGAGCGCGTTGCGCACCAACAGCGTGCAGCCGCGACGGTCCGCCACGACCTCGTCGATGCCCTGCGGCGGCGTGGCGTCGAGGGCTGCCGGGTTGCCAGCGTTCTCCCACTCGTCTACCAAGCTCGAGTCGACCGAGCGCACCACAAAGCCCAGCCACGAGATAATGTCGCGCAGGCGCTCGTCGCGCTTCTCGATGGGTACGGTGCGGTCGAGCGAACGGTAAGCCTCTGCCAGGTAGCGCAGCAAAATGCCCTCGGAGCGGGCGATGCCGAGCTTTTGAATGTAGCCCTTAAAATCGCTCGCGCTCTCCAGCATATCGCGCAGAACGCTCTTGGGAGAGAGTTGGTAGTCGTTTGCCCAGGGTACTTCCTGGCAGTACTTGTCAAAGGCGGCGTCGAGCAGGTCCTCAAGCGGCTTTTCGTACGTGACGTCCTGAATACGCTCCAGGCGCTCCTCATACTCGATGCCGTCGGCCTTCATCTCGGCCATAGCGCGATCGCGCGCGGCACGCTCCTGTGCGCGCAGCACCTGTTTGGGGTCCTCGAGCGTGGCCTCGACCATCGAGATCAGATCCATGGTATAGGTCTCGCTCTCGGGATCGAGCAGCTCCAGCGCGGCAAGCAAAAACGGTGAGAGCGGCTGGTCGAGCGCAAAGTCCTCGGGCAGGTCGACCGTCAGCGCGTAGTCGATGTCCGGCGCGGCATCAGCCGGAGCGTCGGGTGCGGGCGGTACCTCGGTGCGCACGACGACCCCGGAGTCGATGAGCGTGGCGAAGATTTCGTCGGCGCGAACCTCGAGCTTAGCCTTTTCTTCGGGAGTCTGCAGGCTCGTCTCGATGAGGTCGTGTACGCGGGCGCGGGCGTCGCCGCCCTGCTCGACCACGCTAATCACCATGGAGTGTGTGATGCGAAGGCGCGGCTTGAGCGTTTCGGGCTGCGTCTCGATCAGGCGCTCAAAGGTCTGCTTGTTCCAGGTGACAAAGCCCTCGGGGGCCTTCTTCTTTTTAATCTTGCGGAGCTTCTTGGGGTCGTCGCCCGCCTTGGCCATGAGCTTGGCGTTCTCGATCTCGTGCTCGGGTGCCTCGGCAATCACCATGCCCTCGGTATCGAAGCCCGAGCGGCCGGCGCGACCGGCAATCTGATGAAACTCGCGGGCGCGCAGACGACGCATCTTGTAGCCGTCGAACTTGGTGAGCGCGGTGAGCACCACGGTATGGATGGGCACGTTGATACCGACGCCGAGCGTATCGGTGCCGCAGATGACGGGCAACAGGCCCTGTTGTGCCAAGCGCTCGACCAGCAGACGATAGCGCGGCAACATGCCAGCATGGTGCACGCCGACGCCGCATCCGAGCAAGCGCTTAAGAATCTTGCCAAAGGCCGTCGAGAAGCTCGTGCCCTTGGCCGCCTCCTTGATGGCCCCACGCTGCTCCTTGCTGGCAATACCAAAGTTGGCGAGGGATTGCGCCGTCGCAAGTGCGGCGTCCTGGCTAAAGTGCACGATGTAGAGCGGGGCCTCGCCGCGGCGCATTGCGAGCTCGACCGTGCCCTCGAGGGAGGTCGTCACGTAGTCGTAGCTCAGCGGCACGGGGCGTGGGGCATCGACGACCAGATCGCACGCGGCGCCGGTGTGCTCCTCGAGTGAGGCGGCGATCGCGGTGACATCGCCGAGCGTGGCGCTCATGAGCATGAATTGTGTGTGAGGCAGGGTGAGCAGCGGTACCTGCCAGGCCCAACCGCGATCGGGGTCGGCAAAGTAGTGGAACTCGTCCATGGCGACGCAGCCCACATCGGCATCTTCGCCCTCGCGCAGTGCGTCGTTAGCAAGGATCTCTGCCGTGCAGCAGATGACGGGCGCTTTAGTATTGATATGCGTGTCGCCGGTGATCATACCGACGTTATCGCGGCCGAGCACCTGTACCAGGTCGAAGAACTTTTCGCTGACCAAGGCTTTGATGGGGGCCGTGTAATAGCAGCGCTTGCCCTGCGCCATGCCCATAAAGAGCATGCCCAGCGCGACGAGCGATTTGCCCGATCCGGTCGGTGTGCCCAAAATGACGTGATCGCCGGCAGCCAGGTCCATGAGGGCCTCTTCTTGGTGATCCCACAGCTCGATGCCGCGGTCGCTCGTCCATTCAAAGAAGCGTTCGAAGGCCTGATCGGCCGTGAGCCACGGTTCGGGCTCACTGCCGTCTTCGGGCTCCCACCAGGTGGGGGAGAGCGCGCCGAGCGAGCCGAACTCGGCCTCGGTTCCCGTGCCGCCCGAGAATGAGCTGGCGGCGCCGGCGCCCGAGACGGTGCTGGCGGCGGTATCTGTCGTGGTCTGTGCCATGTGTGGTTGCTTTCTCTCGCGATTGTCCGCCAACTATTATGGCGTAGCGGCGGCGCGGGGTGCCAGCGCGCGAGAAAATGCAGGAAATGGGCGTTCTGCCCAGCCGTTTGGTGCAGTAGCCAGCTAAGTGAGTAGACTTTTTGCGATATCGCGAGCACATGGCTTTTGCGCAAGGGCTCTACCTGCGGTTTTAGTTTTCGCTATGCGGGTTGTGCTTGGCTATTGCTAAATAGTCTACTCACTTAGGTTTGAGGACCGTTCGCTGGCGCTTATTTGCGCTTGTTTGCCGATGCCGCGACCATCAGAAGCCCCTAGGACTCCTGCGGTAAGCGCTTCTTGCCCTTGCGGGCGCGGTTTCTAAAGTTCTCGACGGCTTCTTCCATGCCCAGAGGCACATAGGTGAGCTCATCGAGGTTATCGGGCAGGTAGCAGGCAAGACTTTGCTCCTGCATGTGACCCGCCGTGAGCACATCGTCACTGGGATGTGCGCCGGGTGTGGCGCAAATGCCATAGACGACGGCACCCATCTCGCGCGTGCGGCGCTCGTATTCGGTCTCGGGGTGCTCGGGATGGTCGCGGCGGACGTCGTCGCTTACCCAAAGCGTGTCGTAGCCTGCCGCAGCAAACTGCCCCAAGGCGTAGTCGCGCAATGGCTTACTGTCGGTTCGCAGTGTGACGGTGGCACCGGCTGAAAAGAGCGGACGGTACAGCATTAGGTGGTCGACATGGACGAGTCGCTTTTTGGCGTACTTGGCCTTGGGCTGCGGCGTGGGAAAGTTGATGGTGATGGCATCGAGCTCGCCTGCGGCAAATAGCTGCGACAGCGATGCGGCACCTCGGGGCAGGACGAGTGCGTTGGACAGCCCCTGCTCGCAGATTTTCTGTGCGGCATAGGCGATGCAGATGGGCTCCTGGTCCATACCGATAAAGAGCGTGTCGGGCTCGTGGGCCGCGCGCTCTACAAGGTACGTTCCCTTGCCACAGCCAAGGTCCAGGTGAAGGTGTTCGAAAGGCTTGCTGCCTGCGGGCGCACAGGCCTTGCGCCAATCTCCGGCATAGGCCTCGGGGTTCGTCTCAATCGCATCGGCATAGCGCTCCAAGCGCTCCTCGAGCACAAAGTTCTTAGGGGTGCGAGCGTGGACGGCTCCCATGAGGCTCCTTGGTCATAAGTATGGAACGCATGGCTGCGCGTTCCGGCGATGGGTTAGAAGGGGGCGATTTGCCCGAACGCTGCGGTGCGGCTCGGCGGCGAGTCGTCGGTGCCTACAGACGCTTGAGAATCACATAGCGGTTGAGCTCGCCGCTGCGACCGTCGGCGTGGAAACGCTCGAGCTCGCGTACGGGAACCTCGCCGCTCTTGTAGAACGTACGGACGCCGCGCACCAAGTCGGTGATCTGCTGATCGTCAAAGTGATGGCAATAGCGGTAGGCGTGGCGGTCGTTTTGCCAGCCAATGAGGTGGTCGCCGGCTTCAAACTGCGCGGAATCGTAACCCTCAAACGGCGGGGTGAGCTCGGCGCGGGCTTCGGCTCGAACGGCCTTGCGCGCCATGCGCTCGTCATTCATAAACTCCCAAAAGCTGATGGCGATGATGCCGCCCGGGTGCGTCTGGCGCACCAGGGCGTCGAGCACGCGTACGCGGTACTCGCATGACGGCACGTGGTGCATAAAGCCAAAACAGACCGATATTTCGGCGAGCGGGGCGTCGAAAAGCACATCGGGTGTCTCGGCGGGGTTGAGCTTCATGAGGGCATCGAGCACATCGAGTTCCTGGAAGTGCAGGTTGGGAATGCGCAGCGCGTGGCCATGTGCATCGATGGCCAGGTCTTGGCACGAGTCGACGCCGTAGAACTCAAACGGGCAGCTGGCATCTGCCGAGGGGTTTGCGCCGTCGACGCCCTTGGCGGCAAGTGCGCCGCCGGCGGCAAAGTTCTCGAATCGCATATTGCCGCAGGCAAGATCGAAGACGCGGACGGGATGCTCGATCGTGGCCACATCGAGCTGATCAAGCGCGATGTCCATGGTGCGCACCCAGCCGGGCCACGGGGCCTGGCGCGTATCGGAAAAGGAAGCGGAGTGCTCGCGATAGAACGTATTGTTGAGCTGGATGAGCGATGATGCGAAATCGCGGTTCACGGCGCGGAACTCCCTCCGTTGGCGGTGCGGAATAAACAGTACGACCATACTACCGTTAACGCCGCAACGGGGACAACCGAGCTGCGGGTCATTGCTTTGTTTGGACACATTTCCGCAGCTCATATGCGCCCGCAACCTCCGGTTGTCAAAAATCTCACTAGAATAGGTGGCATGCTTTTGGCGGTGGCGGATAGATTTTTAACTGTGCAAGGCGCCTTAAGAACAAAAACGGTCCGGCGGCACGGCTGGCATCGCATAGGAGGAACCATGAATGTAGAAACTGCTCAGCGGCTCGCCGACCTTCGCCGCAGCAAGGGCTTTAGCCAAGAAGGATTGGCGCGAAAGCTGGGACTGTCGCGCCAGGCGGTCAGTAAATGGGAGCGCGCGGAGAGCTCGCCTGATACCGAGAACCTGATCTCGCTTGCCAAGCTCTATGGTGTGAGTCTGGACGAGCTACTCAATCCGAGCGACGAGATCGAGGACGATATCGAGTTTGAGAACGAGGACCGTGCTCGCCAGCGCGAGGCCGAGGCGGCCGAGCGCGCCCGTACCCACGAGGCGGCAGCGCGCGCTACCGAGGCGGCAACACAGGCGAGTGATGCTGCGGCCAAGGCGGCGCAAGCTGCAAGTTGGAGCGCACAGGCGGCTAACGCCGCGACGGCGCAAGCGACGAGCGCTGGCGCGGTCAATCCGACTCCAGTGAAAGGTCCGTTCCAGTCGTTTCCGTATTGGGCCGTGTGCTGGCTGCTGTTCTTTTTACTGATGTTCCTGTTTGGTGGTGCCCCCTTTGCCGCACTGATCTTCTTTACGATCCCCATCTATCACTGGGTGGCGCGTGCGCTCGACGGCGATTGGGCGCGCGGGAATATTCAGGTTGGTCCGGCGCCGGTGGCATCCAGGGCTCAGGATGATTCCCCTGCGGTTGATACCGACGTGGCTACCGCGACCCCCGTTGATCCGAGCGCCAAAGAAGGTGATGAATAATGAAACTCTCGCATGAATCGAAGGTGCGTCTGGGCGTTGGCATCGGAGCGTTTGTGCTTATTGTTGGGCTTGTCTTTGGCGCTTCGCGGACATGGATTCATTTTGATGGTCCGTGGGATCTCGGCACTATTGCATCCGGCTTGTCCGGTAGGGACGATGCGGTTGACGCCGATGTTTTGAACGATGGCGGTAAGTATTCCGCTCAGCCTCAGCAGCTTTCGAGCACGACTTTTGATGCCGATGAGTTCCGCTACCTCGATTTCGATATCAATGCGGCTTCGGTGGACGTCAAGGTTGTTGATGGCAACAAGGCTCGCGTTATCGAGCGGGGGCGCGTTGCCGAGGGTATGGATGCCTCCAAGGCCGCGACGCAAAACATCGCATCCGTCGAGGACTCGACGCTCAAGGTTTCCCAGTTTGGAAGTGACGACGGTAAGGCAATCGATCGCTCAGTTACGGTCGAGCTGCCGCGCCGTGTTGCCGAACATCTGAAGGGAGTCAACGCGCACGTGGGCTCGGGCGATCTGCAGATTGCCGGTGTCATCTGTGATGGTTTCGACCTTTTCCTGGGTGCGGGAGATGTAGAGTTTACGGGCAGCGTGACTGATGCGCTCAGCGCTGAGGTCGGTTCGGGCGATGTGACGTTCGAGCTTTACCAGGCCCCCGCGAAGTCGATGGACGTGAGTGTGGGCTCGGGCGATGTGGAGATGACGGTTCCGAACTCGACGGGCTTTAAGGCGAGCCTCACCTTGGGCAGCGGCGACTTCGAGAGCGATTTCCTTCCGCTTGACTACGACGGCGAGACCATTTTGAATCTTGAATTCGATAACGGCGATAAGTCTGCTACGTATCGTTTTGAGGTCGGTTCGGGCGACATGTCGTTTGATCCGGAGTGACATGCGGTTTTCGGAGATCGGTGCATATAGGCATGCTCTTTGATGGAGGCGCCGGGGCCGTGACGGGCTCCGGCGCCTTTGCCTTTACAATGGGGGCATGGAACAGATTATTTTGAACATACTCGAGGCTCTGCGTCGCGGTGAGACCGTGGACGACAAGGCGCTCGTCAAACTGATACATGCCGAGGCGCGCCGTGAGGGTGCCGACAAACGCGATTTGGCCAAGCGCCGTCTGCTGCCGTTCTACCAGCGGGTGAAGCGTGAGGAGCCGGCTCGTTGGGCTGGGTGGAATGTCGATGCCGAGCTGGAACGTCGACTGCTGCAGGTGCTGCGTATGAAGCCGCGCCGAACGGCCTCGGGCGTGGCGACCATTACCGTCATTACCAAGCCGTGGCCCTGTTCGGGCGATTGCCTGTTTTGCCCCAACGACCTGCGCATGCCCAAGAGCTATCTGCACGCCGAGCCGGCATGCGCCCGTGCGGAGCAAAACTGCTTCGACCCGTATTTGCAGGTGAGCGCTCGTTTGACCGCGCTTTCGCAGATGGGGCATGCGACCGATAAGATCGAGCTCATTGTGCTCGGTGGTACCTGGAGCGACTATCCGCAGGGGTATCAGGCATGGTTTATGTCGGAGCTCTTCCGTGCGCTCAATGAAGACGCCGTGGCGGGCGTGGCGGCTAACCCCATGCTGGCACGTCCGGGCATCAGCTGTGCCGAGGCGGGGCGCCTGCTCGATGACGCTCCCGCCGATGCCCTGCCGCCGGTGGTGGCGGAGCGTCGCGAGCGCTATAGGGCTGCCGGTATTGCGACCGATGAGGCCGAGCTTGCCGCCGGCGTTGCCGGCGTGCAAGGGCGTGTGGATGCTGCCGAGGGTGGCTATAACCGCGCGGTGCGTCGTCTGTACGGCCCCGGCACGCCTTGGGGCGCAGTCGCCGAGTGGCAGACGGCAACGATGGAGGAGCTTGAGCAACAGCAGCGCATCAACGAGACGGCGAAGCATCGCGTGGTGGGACTCGTTATCGAGACGCGCCCCGATGCCGTAACGCCGCAGGCGCTTACGCTTATCCGCCGCCTGGGCTGCACCAAGATTCAGATGGGTATCCAGAGCCTCGACCAGCACCTGCTCGATATCAACGAGCGCCGTATTACGGTGGCACAGATCGAGCGAGCGTTTTCGCTTGCGCGCCTGTTTGGCTTTAAGATTCACGCGCACTTTATGCTCAACTTGCTGGGCGCCACGCCCGAGGGTGACAAGCGCGACTACGAGCGCTTTATGACCGAGGGCGCCTTTATGCCCGACGAGGTCAAGGTCTACCCGTGTGCGCTCATCGAGGGTTCGCGCCTGGTGGGCTGTTACGAGCGTGGCGAGTGGCGCCCCTATACCGAGGAAGAGCTGCTCGACGTACTGGCCGATGACATCGTGGTGACGCCGGCGTTCTGCCGCATCAGCCGCATGATTCGCGACTTTAGCTCCGACGACATTATGGTGGGCAACAAGAAGCCCAACCTGCGTCAGCTCGTTGAGAACCGCCTGGCTGCTCGGGGTGACGGTGCGACGGTGCGTGAGATTCGCTATCGCGAGATCAGCACGGCGGGTGCCGACCTGAACGAGTTGGCCCTTGACGAAGAAGTGACGTACGAGACGCCGGTGACGCACGAGCGCTTTTTGCAGTGGGTGACGCCGCAGGGCAAGATTGCGGGCTTTTTGCGGCTGTCGCTGCCCGATCGCGCATTTGTTGCCGCGCATGCGGACGAGTTGCCGACGACGCCGGACGAGGCGATGATTCGCGAGGTACACGTGTATGGCATGGCGGCGCGCGTGGGGGATCAAGGCCAGGCAGCCCAGCACCATGGATTGGGGCGTTTGCTCGTAGAGCGTGCGTGCGAGATTGCCCGGGATGCGGGTTATGCACGCATCAACGTGATCAGTGCGATCGGCACGCGTGAGTACTATCGCCATTTGGGTTTTTACGACCATGGACTCTATCTGCAAAAGGAGCTCTAGATGAACAAGCCGAGTGTTTCTGCCGGCGTCGTTGCCGGCGTTGCTCTGGGAGCCGCGGCGCTTGGTGCGGCCGCCGTCGCTGTTCGCGCCGCCTGCCTGCAGGTCGCGAGGACCCGCAATGGGTTGGCGCGTGTGAAGCGCGTGCACGATGAGAGCGGTGAGGAAGTCCGCGTGTTGGTGCAAGGCAGCGTCTACCAAAGCGCGACCTACGTTGGCGAGCGTTGGGCAGAGCCCGTCTTTGCGTACTATCGTGCGTTTGACGATGTGTTTGAGGCCGAGGATGCCATGCGCGATGCTTATGGTCATGGCATCGACCGCATGCTTATGCTGGGCGGCGGAGGGTTTGCCTATCCCAAGTTCGCGCTGATGTCGCACGAGAGTTTGCGCATGGACGTCATTGAGTACGACGCCGAGATTACACGTCTGGCGCGTCGTTGGTTCTACCTAGACGAGCTGGAGCACGCGGTGGGCGATCGCCTGCGGGTGATTACCGCTGAGGCTCGCTCGTATCTGGGCGTGACGAGTGTGGGGCATCGTCGCTACGATGCGGTCGTGAGCGATTGCTTTGGCGGTGCCGAGCCCGTGCGCGAGCTGGCGACGATTGAGGCGCTGCGTTTGGTGCGGGGCAGCCTGAACCCCGGCGGTATCTATGCGGCCAATATCGTGAGTGCGAACGAGGGGAGCGATGTGACGTTCCTGCGCGGTTGCGTTGCCACGGCGCTCGAGGTGTTTGCGCATGCCTGGGTGGTTCCCTGCGGCGACGCGGAATTTGGCGGCGAGGAGAACTACCTGCTCATCGCCAGCGACGGCGACTATGTCTTCGCCGAAGCCGTGCCTTTTAACGCCGACTTCCTCGGCACCGTCCTTCACGACAAGTAAGTCTCCCCGTACCAAAAAGACTGGTTTTATGTGTGGTCGCACCAGCCGAGAACGCGCTGCTTCATGCCTTCGATGTCGAGCACGCCTTCGGCAAAGCCCTTACGCACGAGCTCTTCGGGAACGAACTCATCGTAACGATCAAAGTAAGGCACTTCGCCGGGATAGACGAGCTCGATGGGATCGAAGTCCTTCTCGGCCTCGGCGGCGAGCACCTCAAAGAACGTCTCCTCGTCGGCCTTCATCTTAAACTGCATAAAGTACGGGCGTGACGGGTCAAGTCCGCGAAGGCCCAGTTCCGCGGCACACTTAATTTTGAGCATGCGCTCGAGCGCCAAAAAGGCGTAGCTGCCCAGCCAGGGGAAAAGTGCCCAGGTATCGCCGCCCAGGTTGATGAGCGGCTTAGTTCCCGCACCCGAAATATCGGCCGTATGACGAGCCTGCGCCAAGCGGGCTCTCGCGTTGCCCATAAG
Source organism: uncultured Collinsella sp. (assembly GCA_938023905.1). GTDB lineage: Bacteria > Actinomycetota > Coriobacteriia > Coriobacteriales > Coriobacteriaceae > Collinsella. Next base: position 16,963 of record CALJCO010000106.1, read on the forward strand.
GTACGGATATGTCGCGTGCTCGTTGAGCGCCTTGCGCATGCGCTCGAGTACGTGTGTATTGATGTCACCGGGGCAGTCGCCAAAGTAGGCCGGCACCCGGCCCTTGACCTGCGTGGCAAAGACGGTATGACGCTTCCAGTCCACTTCCTCGACAATCCAGCAGTGTCCGGCGATGGCGATGCGCTCACCGGGCGGTGGCGGATTGACGATCGTGCCCAACTCGGCCGACTCGCTGCGAACGGTGAACTCCTCGTTTTCCTGGAATACGGCGTAGAACTTAAAGTTGTTAATGATGCGCTCGCCCGCGAGACCCACGATGAGCCCGCCACCCTCGGTGACTTGGATATGGTCGATGGTAATGAGGTGACGCAGCAACACGCGATAGTCATCGGCCGAGATGCGATGGAAATAGCTGAGTGTGAGCACGCGCTGGGCAAGCTCTGCCGGCGTGAGTTCGCCGGTGCTGGCAAGCGTCGACATAGTCTGGTGATAGAGCAGACTGTAGGGGAGTCGATCGAGCTCGGGCGGCTCGACCCACTTTTCCTCGCGATAGAGTTGTACGAGTGCGATGCCCTGGAGGAGCTTCCAGGGAATGGTCTCGGGCATCATCGTGCGCGGCTCGGGTTCTTCCTCGCGCATGACGAACCACATCTCGGGCGGAAGATCGCGGCGTCCCGTGCGGCCCATACGCTGCAAAAAGGAGCTGACGGTAAACGGCGCATCGATCTGGAACGCGCGCTCCAGACGGCCGATATCGATGCCGAGTTCCAGCGTAGAGGTGGTGACGGTTGTCTGTGCCTGCTCCTCATCGCGCATGAGTTCCTCGGCCGTCTCGCGCAGCGATGCCGAAAGATTGCCATGGTGGATGAGGAAACGGTCGGGCTCGTGCCGGCTCTCGCAGTAGCTGCGCAGCATGGAGCACACGGCCTCTGCCTCCTCGCGCGAGTTGGCAAAGACCAGGCATTTGCGGCCGCGCGTATGCTCAAAGATATAACCCATGCCGGGGTCGGCGTTGTCGGGCGCCGTGTCGGTGGGGTTGAGAAGCGCCTGCTCGGTCGCACGTGGGATGTCGACTTCGCCCTCGGGGGCCGAGGAAGTGCGACGGTCTTTGGGAGCGGCCTTGCCCCGCGCCTGCTCACGACGTTGACGGTGTTCTTCCTGTGTAAGCTGTCCGCTGTGGCACATGTCTTGTCCGGATGCGGGCAGCGCCGCGGGCGCCGCCGTCTCAATACGCTCGCAAGCAAGCACCTCGGCTTCTTGTGGACCTGTGCCTACGAATCCTCGCTGCTGAGCCTGGGGGCCCGAGTTGTAGAAGTGCTCCATGGAGATGCGCCACACGCGGCGCGGTTCCTCAAAGCGGGGGATGATGCAACCGCGTCCCGTTCCCTGTGAGAGAAAGGCGCCCGTGCGCTCGGGGTCGCCGATGGTGGCAGAAAGGCCAATGCGGCGAGGCTGCACGCCGGCCATGCGCGAGAGTCGCTCGATAAGACAGAGCGTCTGACCGCCGCGGTCGCCGCGCATGAGCGAATGAACCTCGTCGATAACCACATAGCGCAGGTCGCAAAACATGCGCGGGATTGCCATGTGCTTATGGATCAGGAGCGCCTCGAGCGATTCGGGCGTAATCTGTAGGATACCGCTCGGCTTTTTGATGAGTTTGGCCTTGTGTGATTGTGAGACATCGCCATGCCAGTGCCGGACGGGGATATCGGCTTCTTCGCACAGGTCGTTGAGGCGGACGAATTGGTCGTTGATGAGCGCCTTGAGGGGGCCAATGTAGAGGGCGCCCACGCTTGCGGGCGGGTTCTCCCAAAACTCGGTCAGGATGGGAAAGAAGGCTGCCTCGGTTTTGCCGGAAGCCGTTGACGCCGTCAGGAGCACATTGTCCTGTGTGTTGAAGATGGCATCTGCCGCCGCAACCTGGATAGAGCGCAAGCTCTCCCAATCGTGGGAGTAGATGAAGCCTTGGATAAACGGGGCGTAGCGGTCAAAGGCGTTCACGGGGCCTCCTTTCAACAACGAATTTCTCAACGCGGCTGGCAACGGCTTGCTGCATTACTGCTTCAACGTTTGCCCAGATAAAACCTGCCAAAATAAACCTGTCCCTTTTTGGTAGGTTAGATGGTGAACTCGGCGAAGTTGCGGTCGCCGCCTGCGGTGCCGGTGTCGCCTGTTGCGGCTGCCGGCGCCAGCGCGTCGCCGCCGACGCTTTGCAGCAGCTCGGCCACGTTGGCGTCGGGGTTTTGGCATAGGATGTCGAGCAACTCGATAAAGTCACGAATGACCTCGCGCGGCGTCAGGTGCGTGTCGGCTCCCACACGACCGAACTCAATCTTGAGGAAGTCAACCAAGTCGTTTTCGGTCAGCGTGGGCGTCCAGCCAAAGTAGCCGGCGTGAATTTGCATGAGTTTTTCGATCAGCACCAGCAACTCCTCGTAGGTGAGTGGTTGCAGGCGGATGATGGGCGCAAGCATGTCCTTAAGGTCCTCGCGCGCAAAGCGGCCCTGGGCGAGTCGGCTGCGTAGGGCCTCGTAGGAAAACACACCGCGGCGGCGGTCCTCGATGGAGGTCGGCGTGCCACCCATGATCATGCCCAGGTACTGCGCCTTGCCCTGAAGTGTGTCGTTGTACATGGTCAGGATCTTCTCGTAGTTGTACTGGCGCGTGATGGCGTTGGGAATCTTATACAGATTCACGAGCTCGTCGATGAGCACCAGCATGCCCTTGTAGCCGCTGCAAACCAAAAAACGCGCGATGAGTTTGACGTAGTCGTACCAGTCATCGTCGCTGATGATGGTTGAGGACCCCAGTTCGGCGCGAGCCTCGCTCTTGGTGCGGTATTCGCCGCGGATCCATTTGGTCACGCGGCTCATGGCCTCTTCGTCGCCCTCGGATACGGCCGTGCGATAGCGGCGAAGCATGCGGGTGAAGTCGAAGCCGTGGACCATCTCCTCGAGCGGGGTCAGTTGGGCATTGACGACCGACTCGTCGACGTTGGCACACGAGGCGACCCAGCGATCCAGAATAAGGTTGAGCGCACCGCCCTCGGGGCGCGTCTTGGTCGATATATTGCGGATGAGCTCGCGGTAGGTGGCAAGGCCCTGCCCCTGACCGCCCTGCAGGCGTCGCTCGGGCGACAAGTCGGCATCGGCGACGACGAATCCCTCGCCCATGGCGTGCGTGCGGATGGTCTGGAGCAAAAAGCTCTTACCGGCGCCGTAGCGACCGACTAAAAAGCGGAAGCTCGCGCCGCCATCGGCGATGAGACTTAAATCGGTGAGCAGGGCGCGGATCTCGACCTCGCGCCCTACGGTGATGTAAGGAAGGCCGATGCGCGGGACCACGCCGCCCTTGAGCGAGTTGAGAATGACGGCAGCGACGCGCTTGGGCACGCGGGGTGCTGCGGATGCGGTATCACTCATGGTCTAGGTATCCTCTCACGTCTGCTTCGTAGTCCTCGATAATCTGCGGCCCTGCCGCGCCGAATTCGATAACGGTGTCTCCCACCAGGTCAAAGAGCGCCTCGTTGATGGTATCGACAAGCATGTCCTCACTCTTGCCCGACTGCGCCACCGCCGATGCCGTCTGCGCTGCGTTTTGCTCGAGTAGTGCTCGAAGATAGGCGTCTGCGGCGGGATCGAGTGCGGACGCGGTGTCAGCGGACGTGGGTGCTGGTGCGAGGAGCGGGGCCACGACGCCAAACTGCTCGGTGGAGATGGTCGGCTCGCTAGCCTCGTCCTGCTGCATGGTCGTCGCGACTGGTTCGGCGATCGTGCCGGCCACGGGCTTGGCTTCCCGTCGTTCGGCAACTGTCACCTCGGCATCCGCAAGCGTGCCGTCCTCGCGTTCCTCGTCGATCAAAAGCGCTTCGCGCGTTTGTGCGGCAGCGCTCCGAATGTGCCCCAGCTGGCTCAAATCGATATCGATCTTGACGGGCTGGTGTGCGGCGTCCCACGAAAGCCATGCCACAATCTCGTCATCGATAATCTTGGCCAGATATTTGGGGACCTTTTCTTCCTTAAGGGGATGGGCGGGGTCCAGCGCCAGGCGCAGGCGTTGGTCGCAGGCGCGCATCATTTCACCGAGCTTGCTGCTCTTTTGCCTGCTACCGTGAATCCGCATGCATTCCCAAAAACCGTTTTGGCAACGGTAGATATGGATGGGGTCCAGACGGTATTCGCAGTCCTCGTGGCGCTCGGGCGCAAAGAATACGGCCGAGGCAAACATGGTGTAGGGCATGGCCGTCTCCTCCCCAAATAAACTTGCCACGATGCCGGTCTTTCGGTGCGTGTCATAGTAGCGCGCCATGCGGACATACACGGCGCACGCCACGTGGCGCAGATCACGGTGGTGGCTGCGGTCGAGCCGCGAGCTACTTAGGTTGTACGTGGAGAGGGCGTTGATGGCGGCCATGAGTCGCTCCTCGCGCACCTCATCGGGCGGAAGGGGGAGCGTGGGCTCGGAGGTTTTGCGACGCTTAGGGGTCTGGCCGGACGGTGCCGGTACAAGGTCTCGTGCCGCGCGCCGCAGTTCGATAAGGGCGTTATCGAACATGACGGTTTTAGAGTCGCGAAGCAGCTTGGGGTCGAGCCCGTGGAACACGGCGTAATCTTGCAGCCACACGCGCGCAAACCGGTCGATGCCGGGCTCGAAGGCGCGATAGACATCCCAAAAAGCCTTGATCTTGTTAAAACCATCGAGTGGATTATCTACGCCAATGCCGCAGATCAGCTCATAGAGATACAGAAAGGCAAAGGACGTAGACGTTTCCTCGACGGTTCCGCGGCGCACTTGGGCACGCCAGGTAAAGTAGCCGCGCAGTTGCCGGTCGCTCATGGCGTTGTAGGTGGGAAAGTACGACTTAAAGGTGCCGTTGTAGGGACAGTCGTCCTCAAAGTCGGCCATCAGCAGGCCCTGGCGGTAAAAAAGCTCGGCTTCCGAAAGCCAGCGGCCCGCACCGCCCTTGGGGTCATCCTGCCAGCGCGATATCTCGCGCATTTTACGGTACTGGTCGGGGAGGAAATTCTGCATCTGTCGGCCGGTTTTGAGAATCGGCTCGTCTGCGTAGGTTTCGTTTGAGAAGCGGGCGGACTGATGGGTCCGGGCCTCGGCCATAATGCGCTCGATGAGCATCTTGATGTCCTGGTCGGCCACCGCTCCTCCTCTCGAACGCAGCTACGGTGACCTCATATCATAGCACAGCATCAAACAGATGTTCGAGATACCGCTGCGTTGCTAGATTTAGAACAGGAGGGCGTATATGACGGCGATGACGACGGAGGGAAGCATATTGGCCGTGCGGAAGGTCTGAGGACGGATGAGGTTGACGCCGACGCAGAAGATGAGCATGGAGCCTACGAGCGAAAGGCTGTTGAGGGCTGCTGTGGTCATGATGGGGGAGAGCGCGCCGGCAAACAACGTGATCGTCCCCTGGAACACGGCGACGGGCAGGGCGGAGAAGATGCAGCCGCGGCCAAGCGAGGCCGTCATGGTGCAGACGATGATGCAGTCCAGTGCGCCCTTGAGGGCAAGCGTTGACCAGTCGCCGAGCAGGCCGTCCTGGATCGATCCCACAATGGCCATGGCGCCGATGCACACGGTGAGTGAAGTCGAGACAAAAGCGTTGGTGAACTCGTTATCGCCCTCACTGCCAGTCTTGCGCTTGAGCCATTCGCCAAGGTTCTCGATGGCGGCCTCCAAGTTGATGGCCTCGCCGATGAGCGAACCGAGCGCAAATGAGACGATGAGCATGGTGGTACCGGTGGTCGCTAGCGCCTTTCCATCGATGATGAGCATCTTTTGCATGGTGCCGCCCAGGCCGATAAACAGGACGCACAGCCCCGATGCTTTCATGAGCGTGTCTTGGATGCGCGGTGTAATGAAGCGGCCGCCCGCTAATCCCAAAAGACCGCCCGCAACTAAAAGCGCAACGTTGATGATTGTTCCCAAGCCCGGCATGAGCCCTCCTGTATTGATGCCAACGTGGCAATCGTAGCAGAACGAAATGCGAGGCACATCGCGACTCATCTAATACGTTATATAAGTGGTATTAGGAATGATGCGCAGCATTTAAGCCTCAGGTGGTTGTCGGGACATAGGGGTAGTAGTCAAAGCGCAGTGTCATAAGCCGCTGCGGGGATTCAATAGCCGCGGCGATGATATTGGCATCGCGGGCACGATCAAACCCTTCGAGTTCGATCTGATACGAGACGTCTTGCATAATGTCCAGACGTCGCCAGGCTAGAAGTGTGTCGCCATCGAATTCCAAGGTCTTGCCTCCGTCTGGGGCAACGGCGTATAGACGCAGTTTAGCGGTGGTTGCAGGGTCGACAACCGTGACCTTTTTAATTTCGTTTCGAGTATTCTTGGCGCCCAACAAGGTGAGCAGTGTTGGGGCCACGACCTCGCCCGATGGCAAAAAGACGACTTCGATGGATTCGGGAAATGCGATGATGGCCGACTTGCGGACGGGCTGATTGGCGGCGGCAACTTCGATGTTTGCAGCATCGATGACCTCTGTGTGGTCGAGGGCGGCAAGCACGCAGCAGTTACCTTCATCGATCTCCTGAGGATCAGCAAGTCCCAGACTGTCCGCGAGCTCGGGATCGTTTGGACCGGTAGCGGGCTCATTCGGTGCTTCGAAAGAAGCTGGGACGCTGTTTGTCGGCGACGGCGTGTCGCCCGCACCTGCTTCTTTGTCCGTGCTCTCTTCTTGTATGGTTGCGTTGATGGGTTCGTCGTTTGAGGGGAGCGTCTTGGCGTCAAGCGCGGAGGGGGCAATCCCGATGGCTCCGGATCCGTTCCACTCCATCTCGAGAAGCGCCGGGTCGGCAAGAATGCGTTGCCTGCCTAGCGTGTGGGTATCGATCGCAATAGGGCCTGCCTCCGTCCCGCGCGTAAGGCTGAGCGATCCGGCCGGCTTCTCGAAATGAATGTCTGTGTCTTCGGTACTGGCGGCGTAGAACAGCAGGGATGCTTCTCCCGCCGCGATGGCATCGGTGCCCGCCTTGGTCAGCCGCAGCGATGCCGTGAATGAGAGGGTGGGCTGCACATCGTCTGCATTCGCGGCGGCGCAGCCCAGACATATACCGCCTCCTTTCTCGAAAAACGCACCGTCGAAGGCGACCTTCGCTCCGTTCGCCGAGTCATCGACCGAAGCGATATCGATGCGCAACCCCAAATCGCACGGATCGCCATCTGCATCGAGCACAATCGAGCGCCATGTGCAGACGGCGCACCCCGCCTGGGAGCCGTTTGCCTTGTTCGAACGATTGATATCCACGACTATCGAGCCGTCCGTATTACGACGAAGGCATCCCGAGGTTGAGATTGCGGCCTGTGCAATCGAAAAACGCTTACACGCAATGGCGCTCGACGGATTTGGTGCGGAGCTTAGGGCTGCTGGTAAGGAGTCTGCCATGACGGGAGTCGCCCAAGCGGCGACAGGCGTTCCGGTTGCGAGCGCGCCGCAGAGTGCGACGACGGGCAAAAGGTTCTTCGATGCCATGGGGTCTCCTTAGCTAATTTAGTTCGGCCTGTCCGTGTTTCGTTTCTGGCTGCGTTTGATGTGCAGACCGAGGCCGGCGGTTCCCGCACCTGCTGCCGTGGCGCCTGCTGCCAAGAGCCATCGTCTGTCGTCTGTCTGTGCCAACGGTTCCTTGCAGTTGCCGCGGTCGAGCTCCGAGAGGTCGACCGTCACTTGCGTGGCGGCCTGCGCCTGTTCTTGCTGGGCAAAGGCCATGGCTGGCCCAAACGCTAGGATACTGACGGCGGCCAGGGCGACGGCCTTATGCCGTGTGCGCACCGGGCTCGACCGTCCAGGTGATCGTTGCAACCTGATCGCCTTCGCCGGTTACGCGGAAGATGTCGCGCGTGACGCGGGCGACGTTTCCGCTTGTCTTGAGCTTAATTTTGTCCGTGCCGCCGGCAATGCCCTGGTAGCCCATGTCGAAGGCTGCATTCTTGGAAAGATCGAGGCCCGTCTCCTGCATTGCGGCGCTGGCGTTCTGGAGTGCGCCGTCGGGGCCGACCTTAAAGTCGATGGAATTCTGCGCGGTTCCGGCCTTGGCGTCGGCGGCAATGGTCCAGGTGTTCATGGCGTCGATCTTCATGTTGGTGACATGGATGCCGTAGGCCGAATGATTGTCGATGGTGGTCGCGTCTTCTGAGGGGCCCTGAAGCGTGCCGTCGGCCTTGGCGACGAAGGGAATAACCGTCGGAACTTTGAACTCTACGTTGTCGATCTCGGTCCTGACCATTACTTTCGTGGTTCCAACGCGCCCGGCTGCCAGAGCTGGCGTCGGGGCGGCGCCCATTGCGAGCGCGAGCGCGAGCCCTGCGCCCACGACGAGCGCTCTGGCTCCGTTCATGTTCCTGGTGATGTCCATGGTCGTTCCTTTCTATTCGCCGCGGGCCGTCCCCGCGATGATTGGACGAATGCTGGTGAATTGCGTGCGGTGTCGCGTCGGCCGAAAAAGCTAGTTCTCGGCTTGCTCAACCCGTACCTTGACACGTGTCGGATTGCCGTGGCTGTCGAGGGTCTTGGCATCGAGTGCCTGGATCTCGATGTATGCCTCGCCTTCTTTGATGTCGCCGGCGGGGCACGTCTCGATTGTCTTGCCGGTCTCGACCACACCGGATTCGTACATGGTCTCGTCGTTTTGGATGACGCGGAATCGCTGGGGAAATTTATTGTCTTGGACGTTTTGCACGTTGACGCGCAGCTTGCCGTCCTCCTGTAGCTGAGCGACCGGCGCGACCGAAATCGTCATCATGTTGTCGCGGACGATGGCATCGAGCTCATCTTGGATTTCCTGACGCGTTTTGCCCCCGGCCGTCGTGACTGAGGCGCCCGCTTCGGGCACGGGCTGCGACTGCCAGGCGTATAGCCCTACGGCGATGAGGGCGCAGGCGATAGCCAGGCAGACAACGACGAGTTTCTTGCGACGCCCCAGTCCTGCGAGGCGGGGCGGCTTCTTCGCACTCATGCGGCGTCCTTGGTGGTGTAGACACGTGCGAACGTGGACGGGTCCGCTCCAAAGAGCATGTGAAGCATCAGGCGGCGCGAGTAGATGAGCTCGTCAAAGTCGTGAGGGAGCTCGATGTCGTGGATACGCGCGATGTGGTGGGCGAGCGCCGAGAACGACTCGGGGTCGCAGATAACATCGGTGGTGACGTGGTAGACCGCCGTATCGGGGAACGCCTCTTCGTCGAAAGGCAGGAGATAGGGATCGTCGTCGACCTCGATGGCGACGCCGTACTGGGGCCAGTAATATGCCATGGGAACCTCCCTGCTTCTGGGGCCAAAACTTCTATCGGTTTTGGCCGTCGACGCCGACCGTATCAGCCGCTACTTGACCAATTTCTGACCAAATGCTTGACGGATTGACATCTCCGCAGGTAAAAGGTGGAAAAATTACTTCAACTTTTTTCGAGCGACAATCGAGCGGTCGGCGACGGCGGGGCGATATGTGTCAAAAGCATCGTCTGCCGAGGAAGCCTTGCCGTTCGCCGAATTGCACAAACGTAAAAATCGCCAATTATGGAGACGGTCTCGAACACGTCGACGAAACGATGCGGTAACATCTCCCTGCAAACACTGTAGTTAGCTAAAGGGGGAGTTCGCGTGTCTGCAACCATTAAACCCTTCACCGATGCGTTCGAAGAGTATGGCCGCGATGAATCTCGTGCATCGGGCGAAGCATCGAGCATCTCGTTTCCGACAACGGAAGACGAGGTCCGTGCCATTTTGGAAACGCTCCATGCCGAGCGTGTCCCGGTAACGGTTCAGGGCGCCCGAACCGGCCTTGCCGCCGGTGCCGTGCCCCACGGTGGGCATATCCTCAATACTTCCCGTATGAATCGCTACTTGGGCCTTCGCCGCGATGAACAAGGCCAATTTCTGCTGCGCGTGGAGCCGGGCGTTGTGCTCTCGGAGCTGCGTAAGCAGCTGAGCAAGAAGGTACTGCCGACCGCTGGTTGGGACCAGGCATCGCTTGAGGCCTACGAGGAGTTCCAAGAGTCCCCCGAGCAGTTCTTTCCCACCGATCCCACCGAGGCATCTGCCTGTCTGGGTGGCATGGCGGCATGCAACGCCTCCGGCGCCCGCAGCTACGCTTACGGCCCCATGCGCCCGCATATCACGGGACTCCACGTCGCGCTGGCTGATGGCGATTTGCTTGAGCTTCAGCGCGGCGAGGCTTTTGCCCAGGGCCGCCACCTGTCGCTCGTGACGGCAGAGGGTCATACATTCGAGCTTGATCTTCCTGACTACACCATGCCCAAGACCAAAAATGCCTCGGGGTATTTTGTTGCGGACGATATGGACGCCATCGATCTTTTTATCGGTGCGTGCGGCACGCTCGGCGTCATTACCGAGCTCGAGATCGCCCTGCAGGCGGCACCTTCGGTCGTATGGGGTGTGAGTTGCTTTTTCGATAGCGAAGACAAGGCCGTGTCCTTTACCGATTCCGTGCGTCCCGTGCTGTCCCATGCCGCCGCTATTGAGTATTTCGATGCTGGCGCCCTGGATATCCTGCGTCGCCAGCGCGAGCAGTCGACAGCGTTTGCCTCGCTGCCGGCGCTCGACGACGAGGCAAAGGTCTGTGTCTACGTGGAGCTCGACTGCGATGACGAGGCGCAGGCGACCGAGGAGCTGTACCGCCTGGGATGGGTGCTGGAGTTTGCGGGCGGCCGCGACGATGCGACATGGGTCGCCCGCACCGAAGTCGATCGCGAGTGCCAGCGGTTCTTCCGCCACGCGGTCCCCGAGAGCGTCAATATGCTCATTGACGAGCGTCGCCGCATCGACCCCACCATTACCAAGCTGGGCTCGGACATGTCGGTGCCCAACGCACGCTTGGACGATGTCATCGGCCTTTATCGCCGCACGTTAGCCGAAAGTGGGCTTGAATCTGCTGCCTGGGGGCACATCGGTAACAACCATCTGCATGTGAACATCCTGCCGCGCGACGCGCAGGACTACCGTCGCGGTGGCGAGCTGTTTGCCCAGTGGGCTGCGGAGGTAACGGCTATGGGCGGTGCCGTTTCTGCCGAGCACGGCGTCGGCAAGATCAAGGCGGGCTTCTTAGAGACGATGTACGGTCACGAGGCCATGGTCGAGTCGGCGCGGCTCAAGCTCCAGCTCGATCCCGACGGGCAGCTGGGTCGCGGCAACCTGTTTTCGGAGAAGCTCTTGGATGAGCTCGTCCAGAAAGGGGGCGCGTGAAGATGAGCGATTTCCATATGGTGGTGTGCGTCAAGGCCGTGCCGGGCAGCACCGAGGTCAAGATGGACCCCAAGACCAATACCATCGTGCGCGATGGCAAGCAGGCGGTCATTAATCCCTTTGATGCGAGCGCTTTGGAATGCGCGCTGGCGCTGAAGGACGACTTTATCGGCTTTGGCATGGATGTGCGCGTGACGGTGGTGTCGATGGGCATCCCCGCGACCGAGTCGCTGCTGCGCGACTGCATCGCTCGAGGCGCCGACGACGCGCTGCTGCTGACCGATCGCGCCTTTGCAGGTGCCGATACCCTGGCGACCACCTATGCTCTCAAATGCGGCATCGAGGCACTCGACGAGGACTTCGACCTGCTCATCTGCGGCAAGATGGCGGTGGATGGCGATACGGCCCAGATTGGTCCCGAGCTTGCCGGGGCCTTTGAGATTCCCTGCGTGACCGACGTGAGCTGCGTGCAAAGCGCGGGCTTTACGACGTGTGGCTCGCTGGCGCTCGTTCACGGATGCGATGCCGGCGAGGAGACGGTGTGTCTTGAGATGCCGTGCGCGATGACGACTGCCAAGGAGATTGGCCAGTTGCGTATGCCGAGTATTGCCGGTATTCGCGCGGCGGAGGAGGCGGACGTGCGCGTGGTCAGTGCCGCCGACGTGAACGCCGACCCCGCGCGTTGCGGTCTTGCCGGATCACCGACGCAGGTCGTGCGCTCGTTTGTGCCCGACCGTGACCAAACGTGCGAGGCCGTTGAGGGAACGGCGTCCGAGCAGGCGGTAAAACTTGCCAAGATTATTGAGGGGATGGCATAGATGAGCGGGCTGATTATCGATAGCGAAGCCTGTATCGGCTGCGGTCGCTGCGTTCGCGCCTGCGCCTCGGGCGGCATTGTGGTGGAGGGTGAGCGCCCCAATCGCTGTGCCCGCGTAACCGACGGCTGTATCCTGTGCGGTGGGTGCGTCGACGCCTGCCCCGTCAACGCCATCTCGATTGAGCGCGACGAGGCCGCCGGCGCGGCAGACCTTGACGCATATCGAGACATCTGGATCTTCGTGCAGACTGACGAGCACGATGCCGTTGCATCCGTGGCCTTCGAGCTCATGGGCAAGGGGCGCGAGCTTGCCGATGCCCGCGGCTGCCGTCTGGTGGCACTGGTCGGCATGAGCCCCGAGGGCTCACTCGGGGACCTGGAGCATCTGATTTGCGCCGGTGCGGACGAAGTTCTGGTCTGTCGTGACGAGCGCCTGCGTCAGAACGACGTGGAGGTCTACGCTCGCTTGATCTGCGATTTGGTAGCCGAGCGCAAACCCGAGGCCATCCTATACGGTGCGACCGCTTTTGGCCGCGAACTGGCACCCGGCGTTGCCGTGCGCTTGCAGACGGGCCTTACGGCTGACTGCACCGTACTTTCGATGGATACGGAGACGGGACTGCTGCAACAGACGCGTCCGGCGTTTGGCGGCAACCTGATGGCCACCATCGTCTGCCCCAATCATCGTCCCCAGATGGCAACGGTTCGTCCCGGCATCTTTAAGGCACCCGACTTTGACTACGGCCGTTCCGGTACGATTACCCAGGTATCGCTTGCGGAAGACGCCAAGGCCCGTGTCGAGATCTCGATTCCCGCCGAGGAGTGGGGACAGCAGGCCTCAATTGCCGATGCCGAGCGCCTGGTCGTGGTGGGTCGCGGCATTGGCTCCAAGAAAAACCTGCCGCTGATGCGAAAGCTCGCCGAGGCTCTGGGAGCCGAGCTTGGCTGCACGCGACCTGTCGTGGAGGCCGGCTGGTTGGAGTATCGCCATCAGATTGGCCAGACGGGCGTATCGGTTTCCCCTAAACTTCTCGTGAGTATCGGTGTTTCGGGCGCCATCCAGCATCTTGCCGGTATCGGTGGGGCGGAGTGCATTATCGCCATCAACGAGGACCCGGATGCCCCCATCTTTGGTGCTGCCCAGTACAAGGTTGTCGGCGATGCCGTCGAGGTCGTCGAGGAGCTGCTGGCCCAGCTTGAGCGCTAGGCGCGCGCCAGCCAGTCGCGCATCTCGCCCTTCAGGCGCTCCCAGGTCGCTTGCGTGGCGGGATCGGTAAAGGGGCACGTAATGCCAAAGGGCGCGTCGAGCAGGCGGTAGATATCACCCTGCTCGCGCGCCAGCGCGCGGCTTGCTGGATAGACGAGCTCAAACATAAAGCAGATGAGTCCCACCAGGTAGTCTGCGGGCTCGTCGCGTTCGTCGCGTGCAACGCAGCGGTGCTCGTCAAAGGCGGTAAGCGCCGGTGTCGAGAAGCGGCTGGCGAGAAACGTGTTCTCATCCACCTTGAGGATGGTGTCGACGGTGCTGTCGGCGATGGTGCGCATAATGTCGATCTTGTCGCCATCGCGTACGATATCGCAGAAGCACCGTGTTCGCTCGTCGAGTTGTGCCGGCAGGCGAAAGTCACTGTGATAGGCGATGCTCGCGCGGATGAGCTCGTCGTGCTCTTCGGTCTCGATAAAATCTCGGATGTTTGTTGTGACAGGCGCGTCGTCGGGGTTCTCGCCAAAGAGGACCCCGACGCCCAACGCCGCATGGCTCATGCTTTCGGCATCCTTAAACGTATCCCAGCGTCGCAGCTGCTCAAAGCGGCCCATATCGTGTAGCAGGCCGCAAAGCCATGCCAGGTCAATATCTTCTGACGACCAGCCCTGTTCGTGTGCCACGGCATCGCATGCCTCGGCAACGTGGTACGTATGCTCGATTTTGAGCGCGATGCGTGGGTTAGTGGCGTCGTAGGCATCGGTGTAGCTTTTGAAGGCCGCGCGCGCCCGGTCTCGATCGATAGCTGTCATAATGACTTCCTAAAAAGTTGTGTCTTTCGATCCGGTGGCAATTGTAGGTGAACTCGGTTGCTGTCGGATGATGATTCTGCCGTATCGCTACATGCGGCTCGGAGACCTTGTCAGGATGAGAAGCGTATGGTGCTCAAAATCGTTAGAACCGTCTGGCCGGTGATGCTTACCTATGTTGCAATAGGCGCGCCGTGCGGAATGATCATGGGGCAGACGGGAATGGAACCCTGGATGGTCTTTGCCCTGAGCAGCACGTTTGTGACGGGCAGCGGCCAGTTTATGATCTGCAACCTGTGGCTGGCGGGCGTGCCTGCAGCATCGATCGTCGCGAGCGTTGCTGCCATCTCCTCGCGCTTTGCGCTTTACTCGGCATCGATCGCGCCGCATCTGACGGGTGCCTCGAAGCGTCAGACGCTGGCTGTTGCCGCGACACTTACCGAGGAGGCATATGGCATCTCGCTTGCCAAGTTGGTTGAAGGGGAGGATTGGGGCCCGCGCGAGTCCTTCGTGCTCAACGTGATTCTCATCGCAACATGGGGCGTTTCGTGTACGATGGGCGCCATCGTAGGCGCCGTTGTCGATGTTCCCACCGCCATTGCAGCCTTTGTCTGCACCTCGCTCTTTATCTGCCTGCTCTTTTCGCAGCGGCTGTCGCGCGGCAACGTTGTCGCGGCGGTTTCGGGCGCGGTGTCCGTCGCCGTATGCAAGTTCTTGGGCCTCACGAATATTGCCGTGCCGGCAAGCGTCGTGGCCGGCATTGCCATTGCGTTGGCGTGCGATGCTGTATTTGACGGAAGAGGTGCCCGCGATGCCCGTTAACGAGTTCTTGGTTCTGTGGCTGTTGTCGTGGGCTGCTATCGCGTTCTTTCGCATCGCGCCGGCGCTCGCCTTGCGCGGGCGGACCCTGTCGCCCCGCATTACCGAGGCCCTGGGCTATATCCCGCCCGCCGCCTTTGCCGCGCTGGTCGCCAACGACTTGGTGAGCCCCGGCGCGTTCGACGCGGGACTCTGGCCTGCCTTGGTTCCCTGGATTGCGGCCGCCGGCGTCGTGGTCGTGGCGGTCAAGACAAAATCGATGCTGTGGTGCTGCGTCTCGGGCATCGTACTCTATATTGTCTTGAGCCTTATATAGGGGTGGCGTCGCGGGCGCCGAATCTCGTTCCATCCCAACTCGTCGGATTTTTCACCGAGCTGGTCTATTTCTTCTGGTACCATGGTCAAACTTTACTGTAGCAAAGCGTGACGTGGGCTTTTGTACCCCGTCAGCGGAAATGGGGGTTTCATGGCACAGGAAGCGACCGCCAACGAGCAAAAGAAATTCAAGGTCCCGCGCATCCCGGGCGACATCATGATCTATCCGATGATCGTCGGTCTTTTGCTCAACACCTTCTGCCCGCAGGTTTTTGAGATCGGCGGCTTCTTTACGGCTGCCTGCCGCGGTGGCTCCAATACCATCGTCGCCGCGATCCTGCTGTTTGTGGGCGCCGGCATCAGCTTTAAGTCCACGCCGGGTGCCATCAAGACCGGTATCGTCGTGCTGATCCCCAAGCTGGTCGTCGCAGCGGCTCTCGGCCTGGGCGTGGCATATTTCTTTAACGACAACTTCCTGGGTCTGAGCTCCGTGTCTATCATCGGCGGCATCACGTTTTGCAACATGGCGCTCTATACGGGCATCATGGGCGAGTTCGGCGATGAGTCCGAGCAGGGCGCCGTCGGTATCCTGTTCTTTACGGCTGGCCCCGCCGTCACGATGATCATCCTCGGTGTTTCCGGCCTCGCCAACATTCCCATTGGCACCATTATCGGCTCCATCTTGCCACTCGTTATCGGCATGGTTCTGGGCAACCTGTTCCCGTTTATCAAGAACCTGCTGGTTCCCGGTGCCAATCCCGCGATTGCCGTCATCGGATTTCAGCTCGGTGCGTCCATGAGCCTGTCGAGCTTTATCACCGGCGGTATTTCCGGCATCTTGCTGGGCCTTGTCACGCTGTTTGTCGTCGGTCCCATCACCTTTGCGTTCGAGCGTCTGTGCGGCGGCAATGGCAAGGCCGCTGTGGCTTGCTCCACCATTGCCGGCACGGCTATGACCACGCCGGTTGCTCTTGCTGAGGTCGCGCCGCGCTATGCCGAGCTTGCGCCCACCGCGTATGCGCAGATCGCCACCGCCGTCATCATCACGGCCATCATGGCCCCGATTCTGACCGGCTGGGTCGATAAGAAGTTCTGCCACGGCGAAGAGGATCTGTCGGTCGAAGGCGTCGAGGCTATTGAGGAGGCCGTCGCGACCGACATCGACGGCGAGTAATCGTCGACGCGAGTCAATCAAGCCGGCGTGTGCAATTCGCGCCGTATGGGCGCCCGAACGAGAGCTGTCTTGCAGTGGCGTTCGGGCGCTCTGCTATTATTCCCTATACCCCTGCGGAGTAGGGGTGTTTATTGCCCAGGCACGAATCGGGCGATTCTGACCACTTGGATATTGAAGGGATGGCGTCTAGTGGTTAAGGCACTCAAGATTGAGATATTCGTGCTATGCATGATTGTTCTTATCGGGCTTGCCGTGCGAAGTCGTCGCTCCTTGTTCTCGAGTACCCAGCAGCTATTGTTTAGCATGCTTGGCTACACCTCTGCCGCGTACATATTATTCGATATGATCTGGACGCTTTCGGACGGTGTGGACGGCACGTTGGGCATTGCTGCCAACTGGATTTCCAACGCGGTTTCGTTTTCGCTCTTTGCTATCGCGTGTCTCATTTGGTTTATCTATTCCGAGACGGTGCAGGGTTCTCGCCTTTTGACCTCGCGCTATAGGGTGGTGCTTGTAGCGTTGCCTACGGCTCTGGTGGTCGTGCTGGCGTTTACCAGTTACTGGACGCATGCCCTGTTCTATATCGATTCGCAGGGCGTGTATCGTCGCGGTTTTGCCTATATGATCCAGCCCATCGTCAGCTACTGTTACGTTATACATACGTCCCTGCATGCATTTGTGCAATCTCGCAGGGTCGAGAGCCTGCAGACGAAGGCCATCTATCGAACCTTGGCATTTTTCGCCATTCCGGCCCTGGTGGGCGGTACCTTTCAGGTCGTATACTCGGTGCCCGGCCTTTGTGTCGGCATAATGATTAGCATGTTGCTGCTCTACATCATCTACCAGGAGCAGCTCATCTCGACCGACCCGTTGACTGGACTTAACAATCGCAACCGTTTTGAGACCTATATGCTGTCGCTCTTCTCAAATGTGGATCAGGCCGAAGATGTATATCTGCTTATGATGGACGCCGACGGCTTTAAGCAGATTAACGATCGCTATGGGCATGTGGAGGGCGACCACGCTCTTCAGGTCATATCCGCTGCGCTCAAAGAAGTCTGCTCGGCGTCTGGCGGCTTTATCGCACGTTATGGTGGCGATGAGTTCGTGGTGCTCCAAAAGGCAGTGGCGGAACAGGATATCATGCATCTGTGCGCGACAATCAACGATGAGCTCGCGCGCGCCGAGGTTCCGTATCTGTTGCGGATGTCCATCGGCTACGCACGGGTTGGTGATGGCGTCGATACCTGGCAAGACTTGCTTCGTGCTGCCGATGCGGAGCTCTACCGCGTCAAGGCCGAGAAAAAGAAAGCCGGCGTCCAGATACGCTAGAAATAGGGGCGCACGCTTGCGTGCATGGTGGCCCTCGGCTCTCCGATGTATTCCATTAAACTAAAGTATGTGAATCCCCTCTGCTAAATAAGGGCAGTTCGCTAGGCCTTTTTAGGCCTGTTGACGATGATGATGCCGCCGCAGACCAACAGCAGGGCAACTATAACGGTAACGGGGCTCGTGCCGGCGCCCTCGCCGAGCAGCAGTGCACTCAGCAGCACACCAAAGACGGGGTTCATAAACCCAAAGACCGAGACGCGGCTGACGGGGTTGACGGCAAGCAGGCGCGACCATAGCGAGTACGCGATGGCGGAGATGAGTGCCATATAGATAATGAGCGCGATGGCGGGGATGATCGCGGTGGGGGAGAGCGCGCCGCCCATCAAAAACCCGATGGCGGTGAGGACCAGGCCGCCGACCAAGAACTGCCACCCGGCAAGCAAGACACCGTCGTGCTCGCGCGAGAAGATGCCGATCAGGCAGGTCGACAGGGCACCCGCGACGGTGGAGGCCAGGATAAAGCCCTCGCCGTCGAGCGTAAAGCCAAAGGTGCCGTCCGCGCCCGAGAGGTTGACGAGCGCGACGCCGGCAAAGCCCAGTACACAGCCGAGCACCTTGGCCGCATCGAGCTTTTCGGTGCGAAACGCCAGGGCGGCAAAGAGGATTGCGAGGAAGTTGGCGCTGGCCTCGATGATGGAGCTCGACATGGCACTGGCGCGCGAGAGTCCCAGGTAGAAAAAGAAGTACTGCCCGATAGTCTGGAAGAGTGACAGGATGCAGATGGGCTTGATATCGCGTACCTGTGGGACGAGCGGGCGGCGCTGAGCTGTGCTCATACCGACGATAACCAGGATGCCGGCAAGCGTGAAGCGCAAACCTGCAAAGAGTAGCTGCGAGGCGCTATCGTGCGCCGGGATCCCAAAGAGTGCGTAGCCGATCTTGATGCAGGGAAAGGCCGATCCCCAGAGTGCACAGCAAACAAGACAGCCCAGGATGAGTCCGGGCAGGGTGGCGAGATACGGCTTGCGGCTTTCCATGATGTCCTTCCTACATGCGCGAAGCAAAAAAGAACCCGCCACCGGATGTGTCGGTGGCGGGTGTTGTTACCCGAGGGGATTGTACCCGATGGGAAAGGTTTAGGCGAAGTAGGCTACGCCGCTCTCAAAGATCGGCATGAACTTGTCGCCGGGGACATGCTCGGGCACGTTGCGGTACAGGTTGTCGCCGCGACGCTCGGCATGGCCCATCTTGCCCAGGACACGGCCGTCGGGGCTCGTGATGCCCTCGATGGCGAGTGCGGAGCCGTTGGGGTTGACGGAAAGGTCCATGCTGGGCTTGCCGTCCTCGCCCACGTACTGCGTGGCGACCTGGCCGTTGGCGATCAGCTGGGCGAGCACCTCGTCGTTGGCGACAAAGCGGCCCTCGCCGTGGCTGATGGCGACGGTGTAGGGGTCGTCGAGGCTGCACTGCGACAGCCACGGGGACAGGTTGGACGAGATGCGGGTGCGCACCAGGCGGCTCTGATGGCGACCGATGGTGTTGAACGTCAGCGTGGGCGCATCGGGCGTGGCGTCGACGATATCGCCGTAGGGCACCAGGCCGAGCTTGACCAGGGCCTGGAAGCCGTTGCAGATGCCCAGCATCAGGCCGTCGCGGGCCTTGAGCAGGTCGCGAACTGCCTCGGTGACCTCGGGGGCGCGGAAGAACGCCGTGATGAACTTGGCGGAGCCGTCGGGCTCGTCGCCGCCCGAGAAGCCGCCGGGGATCATGACGATCTGGCTTTGGCGGATGCGACGGGCAAGCTCGTGGGTGCTTTCGGCGACGGCCTCGGGCGTGAGGTTGTTGATCACGAAGGTGTCGGCCTCGGCACCGGCGGCGCGGAAGGCGCGGGCGCTGTCGTACTCGCAGTTGTTGCCGGGGAAGACGGGGATAATCACGCGCGGGCGGGCGATCTTGGCGCCGCCGTACACGTGGATATCCTTGGCGCGATAGTCGACGGTCTCGACCTCGGGGGTCTCGCCGGCGCTGCGGTAGGTGAAGACGCCCTCGATGCCGCTCTCCCAGGCCTCCTGGAGCTCGGAGAGTTCGATGACTTCGGAACCGGTGTCGATGACATAGCCCTCGACGGTGGTGCCCAGGGGCTCGACGACAACGCCGTCGGCGACCTCGGGCAGCTCGGCATCCTCGGCGAGCTCGACAATAAAGCTGCCGTAGAGCGGGGTGAAGAGGCTCTCCACGTCTACATCCTCGGCAAGCTCGATACCGATCTGGTTACCGACGCACATCTTAAAGAGGCTCTCGGCGCCGCAGCCGTAGCCGGGCGTGGAGATGGCCAGGGCGTTGCCGGTAGCAGTGAGCGCCTCGACGGCGTCAAACGCGGCGAGCAGCTGCTGAGCATCGGGGCGGTAGTCCTCGCCATAGGTGGCGGGGGCGATGCGGACGACGCGGTGCGTGAGGCCCTTGAACTCGGGCGAGACGGCGCGGGCGGCCTTGCCCACGGCGACGGCGAAGCTGATCAGGGTCGGCGGAACGTTGAGCTCGCCGGCCTCGTCCTCAAACGAACCGCTCATGGAGTCCTTGCCGCCGATGGCGCCGGCACCCAGGTCGACCTGGGCCATAAGGGCACCCAGGACGGCAGCCATGGGCTTGCCCCAGCGCTCGGCCTCGGTGCGCAGGCGCTCGAAGTACTCCTGGAAGGAGAGGTAGGTGCGCCTGTGCTCAAAGCCGGCGGCAACGAGCTTGGCGATGGACTCGACCACGGACAGGTAGGCGCCCGCAAACTGGTCGGCCTCCATCAGATAAGGGTTGAAGCCCCATGCCATGGCGCTCGCCGTGGTGGTCTCGCCGTCCACGGGGAACTTGGCGACCATGGCCGAGCTCGGGGTGAGCTGCGTCTTGCCGCCAAAGGGCATGAGCACGGTCGCGGCGCCGATGGTGGAGTCGAAGCGCTCGGAAAGGCCCTTGTTGGAAGCGACGTTGAGGTCGGTGACGAGCGAGGTCATGCGCTCGGCGAGCGTGGTACCGGCCCAGCTGGGCTGCCACACACTGCGGGCGCAGACGTGGGCGACCTGGTGCTTGGGCGCACCGTTGGAGTTGAGGAACTCGCGGGACAGATCGACGATGGCGACGCCGTTCCAGGCCATGCGCATGCGCGGCTCGGCGGTAACCTCGGCGATAACGGTCGCCTCCAGGTTCTCCTCGGCGGCGTAGCCCATGAACTCCTCGACGTCACCGTCGGCGACGGCGCAGGCCATGCGCTCCTGGGATTCAGAGATGGCGAGCTCGGTGCCGTCAAGACCGTCGTACTTTTTGGTCACGGTATCAAGGTCGACATACAGGCCGTCGGCAAGCTCGCCTACGGCGACCGAGACACCGCCGGCGCCAAAGTCGTTGCAGCGCTTGATCAGACGGCAGGCATCGCCGCGGCGGAACAGGCGCTGCAGCTTGCGCTCGACCGGGGCGTTGCCCTTCTGGACCTCGGCGCCCGATGTCTCGATGGATTCGGTGTTCTGGGTCTTGGAGGAGCCGGTGGCACCGCCGATGCCGTCACGGCCGGTGCGGCCGCCCAACAGGATGATCTTGTCGGTGGGGGCGGGGCACTCGCGACGCACGTGGTTTGCCGGGGTAGCGCCCACGACGGCGCCGACCTCCATGCGCTTGGCGACGTAGCCGGGGTGATAGAGTTCGTTGACCTGACCGGTGGCAAGGCCGATCTGGTTGCCGTAGCTGGAGTAGCCGGCGGCAGCAGTGGTCACGAGCTTACGCTGCGGCAGCTTGCCCTCGAGCGTCTCGGACACGGGGACGGTGGGGTCGCCGGCGCCGGTAACACGCATGGCCTGGTACACGTAGCTGCGGCCCGACAGCGGGTCGCGGATGGCACCGCCCACGCAGGTGGCGGCACCGCCGAAGGGCTCGATCTCGGTCGGGTGGTTGTGGGTCTCGTTCTTAAAGAGGAACAGCCAGTCCTGGTCCTCGCCGTCGACATCGACCTTCACCTTGACGGTGCAGGCGTTAATCTCCTCGGACTCGTCGACATCGGTCATGACGCCGGTCTTCTTGAGGTACTTGGCGCCGATGGTGCCCATGTCCATGAGGCAGACGGGCTTGGTGTCGCGACCGAGTTCGTGGCGCATCTCCATGTAGCGGTCGAAGGCCTGCTGCACCACGGCGTCGTCGATCGTCACGTCGTCCAGGACGGTGCCGAAGGTGGTGTGGCGGCAGTGATCGGACCAGTAGGTGTCGATCACGCGGATCTCGGTGATGGTGGGGTCGCGATCCTCATCGCGGAAGTACTGCTGGCAGAAGGCGATGTCCGCCTCGTCCATGGCAAGGCCGCGCTCGGAAATAAAGGCGGCAAGGCCGGCTTCGTCGAGCTCGCGGAAACCGTCGAGCACCTCGACGGGCTGGGGCTCGGGGGTCTCCATGTACAGCGTCTCGGGCAGGTCGAGCGAGGCGATGCGCGCCTCGACGGGGTTCACCACGTAGTGCTTGATGGCATCAATGGCGGCCTCGTCCAGAGCGCCCGAGATCATATAGACCTTGGCGGAGCGCACGGCGGGGCGCTCGCCCTGGCTGATGAGCTGCACGCACTCGCTGGCGGAGTCGGCGCGCTGGTCAAACTGGCCAGGCAGGAATTCGACGGCAAAGACGGCGCCATCGCTTGCGGGGAGCTCGTCGTAGGTCACATCGACCTGGGGCTCGCTAAAGACGGTCGGCACGCAGGACCGGAAAAGCTCCTTGTCGATGCCCTCGACGTCGTAGCGGTTGATAATCCTCAGGGCCTCGATGCCCTTGATGCCGAGAATTTCGGTCAGCTCGCCCTTGAGCTGCTGAGCCTCGACGTCGAACCCGGGTTTCTTCTCCACGTAGATACGAGAGACCATTGGTTCCTGCCTTCCTGATCGGTTGGGCGTACGGTACGGTATGCGGCAGCGGTCGGTTTGCGGGGTCTGCCCTGCGGTCGCCTTGAGCCACATGTTTGTAAACCTCACTATGATACGACAGCTCGCGGCGCGTTGAGGACGGCGAGGGTGCTACAGTGAAGCGCAAACAAGAGAAAGGCATCACATGGCATTCGTTTCGCTCGCCATCATCGCACTCGTGGCCTTTGCGAGTCCTTTTATCGCCTCGGCGATTCCCGGAAAACCCGTTCCCGAGACGGTCTTTTTGCTCGTGCTCGGCGCGGTGCTGGGACCCCATATGCTCGGCGTCATCCATGTAGATGCTGAGGTCTCGCTTGTGTCCGAGCTGGGCCTGGCCTTTTTGTTCCTGCTTGCCGGCTTTGAGATCGACCCCAAGAGCATCACAGGCGTCGAGGGGCGCTACGGCTTGGCGACGTGGGTCGTCACGTTTGGTATCGCCTGGCTTGCCGTGCGCTTTACCCCGTGGTTCTCAGTCAGTCATTTCGACGGTATCGCCGTGACGCTTGCCCTCACTTCGACGGCGCTCGGTACGCTTGTGCCCATCATGCGTGAGCGCTCGCTCACCGGCACGCGCGTGGGCGACTCGATTCTCGCGTATGGCACTTGGGGCGAGCTCGGTCCCGTGCTCGCCATGTCGGTGCTGTTGTCTGCCCGCACTGGTATCCAAACGCTCGTTATCCTTGGCTTGTTTGCGGTGGTTTGCGTGTTGCTGGCCGTGGTCCCGAGCCGCTCCAAGCGCGTCGGCAGCCGCTTCTTTGCATTTGTTGAGGAGCGCGCCGATACCACGTCGCAGACCTTCGTGCGCCTGACGGTGCTCATCCTGGTCACGCTCGTGGCATTCTCGGCTGTCTTTGATCTCGACATCGTGTTGGGTTCTTTTGCCGCCGGCTTTGTCCTGCGCTATATCATCCCCGAGGGCAACCATACGCTCGAGACCAAGCTCGACGGTCTGGCCTACGGTTTTTTGATTCCGGTGTTCTTTACCGTATCGGGCGCAAAGATCGATCTGACGGCCGTGGCGTCGCGCCCGGGTCTGCTCGTGGGCTTTATCGTGGCGTTGTTGATTATTCGTGCCGTGCCCATTCTTATTTCCATGAGCATTTGTCCTGCGACGCGCGATGTGTCGGCGTATGGTCGCATTACCGTGGCCCTGTACTGCACCACGGCCCTGCCGATCATCGTTGCCGTGACGAGTGTTGCCGTCAACGCGGGCGCGCTGTCGCAAGATATTGCGTCGGTCATGGTTGCCGCCGGTGCCATCACAGTGTTCTTGATGCCATTGCTCGCGCAGCTCTTCTACCGCGTGGTCGACGCCGCGCCGGTCGCCGCCGTGGCAGAGGTTGCCGAGCATCCATCCGATGCGCTCGACATCCTGCGCGCCCACCACGACCTAGCGAGCTTGCTCGCGCGCGAGCATGAGCTGCTGACTTCGCATGGCCATGGTCGCGTATTCGAGGGCCTGCCTACGCTCGATACGATTGCCGAGCGTCTTTCCGCCGAGGCGGCGAGCGGTCACATCGATGCCCGTATCGTGGATGCCGCTCATTTGCTGGCCGAGAAGACCTATGGCGACGAGATTGACCCGTCCAAGTTGACTCCGCGTGAGCGCCGCCGCCTGGAGCGCGCCAAGCTCGCCGTGCGCGAATATCGCCGCCGCATGCTGGAGCTCTACGCGCGCGAAGAAGCCGAGGACGACGACGGCAAATAACGAGATGCTTCCCTAGGGGAAGGCGCGTCCCACTTTAAAGACCCGAAACGGGACGCAGTTTCCGCATCGGCCCCATCGGGAAGCCACATCCCAGAATGGACGCTCAGAGCGGGATGCAGTTTCCGCGAGAGACTCGTTGCGGAAACGGTGTCCCAGAATCGGCGTTCAAAACGGGGCACATTTTCCGAAACATGGCCCTGAGGGAAGCTGCGTCCCGGCCTGAGCCGGAATTCTGGGACACGGCTTCCACTTCAAACAGGAGAAGGCGCGCCGCCTGCAGTTGATGCAGGAAGCGCGTCTTTTAGTTGAGCAATGTTGAGGCTGGGAGCTGAGGCTTGTGGTCCCTTAAGAGCGGGCAGCTCCGTCGACGGGGAGCACAGCGCCCGTAACGTAGGCGGCCATGTCGCTCGCTAGGAAGACAAAGGCGTTGGCGATATCCTCGGGCTCGCCCATGCGGCCGAGCGGGATGGTAGCGATGATGGGCTTGATGACTTCTTCGGGCAGGTTGGCGACCATGTCGGTCTTGGTTACGCCGGGGGCGACGGCATTGACGCGAATGCCCACGGGGGCGAGCTCGCGTGAGAGCGACTGGACCATGCCGTTGACGGCGAACTTGGACGTGGGATAGCCAACGCCGGAGGGCTGACCGTACTTAGCGACCATCGAGCTCGTGGTGGTGATGGTGCCACCGTGGCCGGCTTCGGTCATGATCTTGGCAGCGGCCTGGTGACCATTAAAGACGGCGACGACATTGAGGTCCATGACCTTTGCAAACTCTTCGGCCGTGTAATCCAAAAGGGGCGAGCGCTGGGAGATGCCGGCGTTGTTGACGACCGTGTCCAAGCCGCCCATGTCGGCTGCGGCCTGGGTAAAGGCCTCGGTTACGGCTTCGAGCGAGGTGAGGTCGCAGGAGCGGCCCCAGACCTTGGCGTCGGGATAGGCGGATGTCAGCTTCTCAACGGCCGTATCGGCAGTCTCCTGGCGCGAGCCAAAGACGGTGACGGCGGCACCCTCCTCGATAAAACGGCAGGCGATGGCATAGCCGATACCGCGCGTGCCTCCGGTGACGATTGCTTTCTTGCCCTCGAGCAACATGGTGCCTCCATTCTTCGGGGGTGGACGTACGCAGCACAGCGTAGCGGTAGCCGGAATCGGCCGCGTTTGCATATCGGTGAACGGTAGCCCGCGTTACCGATGAGCGGCTCGCGCAAATATGCTCTACCGTTGTGCTTGGGGCAGGTGACGAAAGGACTCCCGTCCCACATAGGACGGGAGCCCTCCCGAGGCACGTATTGTTAAGCGGGTGTTGGACTAGTTGGCCATGACGCCTTCGGTCCAGGCCTCGACGTCCTCGATGCGCAGGACGTTGGCGACCTCGGCCACGCAGTCGACGCTGGCAAGCTCGGCGGCGGCAGCCTGGACGTCCTTCTCGAGTGCGCGGTGCGTCAGGAAGATGACCGAGCAGGCATCGCTGACACCCGACTTGCCGTCCTCGACCTGGTTGATGAGCGAGATCGAGATGTTGTGCTTGGCAAAGATGTCGACCGTCTCGGACAGGGCGCCCACGCGGTCGGCGACCTTCAGGCGCACATAGTACTTGGTCTGGAGCTCGTCCATGGGCTTAAAGGCGAGGTTGTGACCATAGGGCTCAATCTCGGGCAGCGGAGCCACGCCGCGGCTGATCTGCTCGGAGAGCGACAGGATATCGCCCACGACGGCGCTCGCGGTGGGGAAGGAGCCTGCGCCGGCACCGTAGAACATGGTCTCGCCCACGGCGTCGCCTACCACGTAGACAGCGTTCATGGCGCCGTTGACCTTGGCAAGCATGTGGTCGGCGGGGATCAGCGTGGGGTGCACGCGGACGTCGACGCCGGCGTCGGTGTTGCGGGCGATGCCCAGCAGCTTGATGGTGTAGCCGAGCTCGCGGGCCTGGGCGATGTCCTCGGCGCCGATGGTACGGATACCCTGCTGGTACACATCGTCGGTGGTCAC
The DNA here is from genome assembly GCA_938023905.1 of uncultured Collinsella sp. GTDB lineage: Bacteria > Actinomycetota > Coriobacteriia > Coriobacteriales > Coriobacteriaceae > Collinsella. Next base: position 43,282 of record CALJCO010000106.1, read on the forward strand.
GCGGGTGCCAAAGCCGATGGAGGCGAGGATCGCCGTCTTGCTGGCGGCGTCGAAGCCGTCGACGTCGGCGGAAGGGTCGGCCTCGGCATAGCCCTTGGCCTGCGCGTCGGCAAGCACGTCGGCGTAATCGGCACCCTCGGCGTCCATGCGCGACAGGATATAGTTGGTGGTACCGTTGAGAATGCCGGCGATGGTCAGGATCTTGTTGCCCACCAGGTCGTGCTCGAGCGTGCTGACAATGGGGATGCCACCGCCGCAGCTGGCCTCGCACTTAATCTGCACGCCGCACGCGCGCGCCTTCTCGGCAAGCGTCTCGACGTGACGGCCCAGCAGGGCCTTGTTGGCAGAAACAACGTGCTTGCCGTGCTCAAAGGCAGTGGTAAAGATCTCGGTCGCGGGGTGCTCGCCACCGATCAGCTCGACGACGATGTCGACGGCGGGGTCGGTGACGACGTCGTGCCAGTCACTCGTAAAGGCCTCGCGCTCAATGCCTGCCGCCTCGGCCTGCTCCCAAGCAAGCGCGCAGGCGCGGGTCAGCTTAAGGTCGATGCCGTAGACTGCCAGGTACTCATCGTGGTGGCTCTTGATCAGACGGGCCACGCCGCCGCCGACGGTTCCCAGACCGATCAGACCGACGTTCACGGTGCGCAGGGGTTCGCTCATAGATAGCTCCTTCGTGCATCTTATGGATGGATTAACCGCTTAAAGGTTGAGTGCATTCTAGCGTGAACCGAGGGCGCGTGCTCGCCAGGCAACAGGAGTCGCACAAAACGGCACCCCCGAAACGCTGCGGAAACATTGGAAACATGCTCGCTACAAACGAACTTACGTAACAAACTGTCAACGTTTGCACCATAAGGTTTGCCCTGTACCGCAAGACGGCCGCACCGCGGCCAGCGAAAAGGGGGACACCATGTTTAGCATCAACAACGTACTTAACCGCAGGAGTTTCTTGGCTGGCGCCGCGGCGTTCGGTAGCACCGCGGCACTCGCTGGTTGCTCGTCGGGTGGCTCGGACGGCGGCTCCGCCGATGACGGCAAGACCTTCAAGATCGGTGTCATCGGCCCTCTGACCGGCGCCGCGGCAACCTATGGCGTTTCGGCCGAGAAGGGTGCCAAGCTCGCCGCCAAGGATTTTTCGACCAAGGACCTCAAACTCTCGCTTAAGTCCGAGGACGACGTCGCTGACGGCGAGAAGGCCATCAACGCCTTCAATACCTTGTGCGACTGGGGCATGCAGGCGCTCGTCGGCCCCGTCACCACCGGTGCCGCCGTCGCTGTCTCGGGCGAGATCGCCGACGATATGCTCATGGTCACGCCTTCGGCCTCGTCGCTCGACGTTACCAAGGATAAGACCACGGTTTTCCAGGTTTGCTTCACCGATCCCACCATGGGCGCCAGCGCCGCGAAGTTCTTGGCCGAGAAGTACGCGGATGCCAAGATCGCCCTGTTCTACAACTCCGGCGATACGTATAGCTCGGGCGTTGCCGACGCTTTTGCCGAGCAGGCCAAGGCGTCCAAGCTCGACATCGTCGATACCGAGACCTTTAAGGACGACTCTTCCACAAGCTTTACCAACCAGCTCACCAAGGCCAAGGAGGCCGGCGCCACGCTCATCTTTGCGCCGATCTACTACACGCCGGCGTCCGTTTTGCTCAAGAACGCCAAGGACATGGGCTACGACATGACCCTCATGGGTACCGACGGCATGGACGGCCTGCTCTCTGTGGAAGGCTTCGATACCTCTCTTGCCGAGGGCGTACTGCTCATGACCCCGTTTTCGGCTGACGATGAGAAGAATGCCGACTTCGTCAAGGCCTATAAGGATGCCTACGACGAGACGCCCAACCAGTTTGCCGCCGACGCTTACGATTGCGTCCACGCAATCGTCGAGGCTATCGATAGGGCGGGGATTGACATTTCGGCCGACGGTGCCGACATTGCCGGCGACCTTGCCAAGGCCATGCGCAAGATCAAGATCGAGGGCCTGACAGGCGAGCTGACGTGGAATGACGAGGGCCAGGTCGAAAAGCCCGCCACAGCCTATGTGATTCAGGACGGCAAGTACATCGCCGCCTAAGTGCGCATAAAGCGCGACCGGTGAGGCCGTTTTATTCAGGGCAGGGACGCCTGTAACAGAACGGAAACATTACTTTCACACAATAAAGTGGCATTACTGCATAAAGCAATAGAAATACGCAGAATTATGGATAAATGAACAAATCCAAAGAAAAGTTGAAATAATCGCCACTTTCCTTAACTAAAGCGTCTAGTATTTTGCGAACGCCGAACACGGCGAAGGATGGCCTGTCGGGTAACCGAAACCCGACGAGATTTGAGAGGAGAGCCGCATGTCGAGCCTCACCGGTAAGTCATTGAACCCTGTTATGAATCGCAGGAGCGTTATCGCGAGCGCAGCAGGTCTGGGGGCGATGTCCATTCTAGCTGGCTGCTCCTCCAACGGCGGCGACAGCGGTTCCGCGTCGGGCGACGCTTCGTTTAAGATCGGCACCATCGGCCCGCTGACCGGCGCCAACGCGTCCTACGGCAAGTCCGTTACACAGGCTGTCGAGCTTGGCTGCAAGGATTTCTCGACTAAGGAGCTGCCGCTTGTCAGCAAGGCCGAGGACGACCAGGCTGACGGCGAGAAGGCCGTCAACGCCTTCAACACCCTGCTCGACTGGGGAATGCAGGCCCTCGTCGGTCCGACCACCACGGGCGCGTCGGTCGCCGTTGCCGCAGAGTGCGGTAACGACCCCGAGACGTTCATGATCACCCCGTCCGCGTCTTCCGAGGACGTTACCAAGGGCAAGGATTGCGTCTTCCAGGTTTGCTTTACCGACCCCAACCAAGGTGTCAACGCTGCCAAGTTCCTGGCAGAGAAGTATGCGAACGAGAAGTTCGTGCTGTTCTATAACTCCGGCGACGCCTATTCTTCGGGCATCGCAGATTCCTTTAAGGCCCAGGCCGCTAAGTCTAAGCTTGAGATTGTCGACGAGGAGACCTTTAAGGACGACTCCGCCACGAGCTTTACCAACCAGCTGACCAAGGCCAAGCAGGCAGGCGCCACCATGATCTTTGCGCCGATCTACTACACGCCGGCGTCCGTCCTGCTCAAGAACGCCAAGGACATGGGCTACGACGTCAAGATGATGGGCTGCGACGGCATGGACGGCATCCTGGGCGTTGAGGGCTTCGACACCTCTCTTGCCGAGGGTCTGCTGCTCATGACCCCGTTCTCCGCCGACGACGAGAAGAACGCCGACTTCGTCAACGCTTACAAGGATAAGTACGGCGATACCCCCGACCAGTTTGCCGCCGACGCCTACGACGGCGTGCATGCTGTGGTCGAGGCTCTCAAGGAGGCCGGCCTGGGCGTCGACGCCGACCCCACCGAGGTTGCCGAGAAGCTGCCCGAGGCCATGCGCAACATTACCGTTGACGGCCTGACTGGCAAGCTCTCCTGGAACGACAAGGGTCAGGTCCAGAAGGACCCGACGGCGTACGTCATTACCGACGGCAAGTACGTACAGGCCTAATAGGCCGCCTTATATAGAGCGGTTTTGATCCCAAGCAGGGGAGGTTTTGGCCTTCCCTGCTTGCTTGGTATCTAGGGACGATGTAACGTCCCTGTTTCATACATCAACTGGAAACCTATTCGAAAGGGGGATGTGGAACATGACGGTCTTTATCCAATACCTGGTCAACGGCCTGTCCATGGGCAGCGTCTACGCCATCATCGCGTTGGGCTACACCATGGTCTACGGTATCGCCAAGATGCTCAACTTCGCTCACGGCGACGTCATCATGGTCGGTGCCTATGTCTCGTTCTGTGCCACGTCGTATCTCGGCCTCCCGGGCTGGGCATCTGTAGTTCTCTCTTGTGTGGTCTGCACGGTTCTCGGTGTTCTCATCGAGGGTCTGGCATACAAGCCGCTGCGCCAGGCGGGCCCTCTGGCCGTTCTGATCACGGCCATCGGCGTGTCTTACTTCCTGCAGAACGCCGCGCAGCTTCTGTGGGGCGCCACGCCCAAGAACTTCACTTCGCTCGTCACCTTCCAGGTGCCGGAGTTCTTGGCCAAGTTCAACGTAAGCGCCGTCTCGCTCGTCACCATCGTCGCCTGCCTGGTTATCATGGCCGGTCTGATGTTCTTTACAGGTAAGACCAAGATGGGCAAAGCCATGCGCGCCGTGTCCGAGGACAAGGCCGCCGCTCAGCTCATGGGCATCAACGTCAACCGCACCATCTCGATGACGTTCGCCATCGGCTCCGCCCTCGCTGCCATCGCCGGCGTGCTGCTGTGCTCCTACTCGCCGGTGCTGCAGCCCACCACGGGCGCCATGCCTGGCATCAAGGCCTTCGATGCCGCCGTCTTCGGTGGCATCGGCTCCATCCCCGGCGCCTTTGTCGGCGGTATTCTCATCGGCATCATTGAGGCGATGGCGCAGGCCTACATTTCCACGAGCCTTGCCAACTCCATCGTCTTTGGTGTTCTGATCATCGTCCTGCTCGTCAAGCCTGCCGGCCTCTTGGGCAAGTACGTTCCCGAGAAGGTGTAGGTGAGCGTTATGAAGTTTCTTAAAGACAAGCAGACGCGTCACGACTTTGTCACGTACGCCATGTGCATCGTGGCATTTGCCATCGTGTTCTTTATGCAGTCCAACCATATGATCCCGCGCATGATCGCCGGCCAGTTGGTTCCCATTACGGCCTACATCGTCATGGCCATTTCCCTCAACCTCGTCGTCGGCATCGCGGGCGACCTGTCGCTGGGCCATGCGGGCTTTATGAGTGTCGGTGCCTACACGGGCATCGTTACCGCCGTCGCGCTCGAGAGCGCCGTTCCGTCCGACCCGATGCGTCTGATCATCAGCATTGTGGTCGGCGCTATCGCCGCTGCCATCTTGGGCTTCCTGATTGGCATCCCGGTCCTGCGCCTGAGCGGTGACTACCTGGCCATCGTGACCCTGGCTTTTGGCGAGATCATCAAAGAGATCGTCACCTGTCTTATCGTGGGCGTCGACTCCCGCGGCCTGCATGTGATCTTTAACATCACGGGTAACTCCACGATCGACGACCTGCACCTGCTCGAGGACGGCACCGCCATCATCAAGGGCGCGCAGGGCGCCTCGGGCGTGTCGACGTACTCGACCTTCCTCGCCGGCGCCATCCTGGTCATGGTCGCGCTCGTGATCGTGCTCAACCTGGTTCGCAGCCGTACCGGCCGTGCCATTATGGCCGTGCGCGATAACAAGATTGCAGCCGAGTCCGTGGGCATCTCCGTCACCCAGTACCGCATGATCGCCTTCGTGGTTTCCGCTGCCCTCGCCGGTGCTGCCGGAGCCCTCTTCGGCGGTAACTTCTCGCAGCTCTCCGCCACCAAGTTCGACTTCAACACGTCCATCCTCATCCTGGTGTTCGTGGTCCTGGGCGGCCTGGGCAACATGCGCGGCTCCGTTATCGCCGCGGCGCTGCTCACGGTGCTCCCCGAGCTGCTCCGTCAGTTCTCGGACTACCGCATGCTCATCTACGCCATCGTGTTGATTCTGGTCATGGTCTTTACTAACAACCCACAGCTCAAGGCGTTCTTCGCACGAATTAAGGACCGCTTTGCTTCCAAGAAGGAGGTGGCAGCCGATGCCCAGTAAGTTTGAGTTCAACAAGGGCAAGATGGTCCCGTATCCTTCTGGCGCCATCGTTCCCGACCGCGACTTGGGCCAGCGCCCGGCGCTCGAGTGTATCCACCTGGGCATTGAATTCGGCGGCCTTAAGGCAGTCGATGACTTTAGCCTGACCATCGGCAAGACTGAGATCGCCGGTCTGATCGGCCCCAACGGTGCCGGTAAGACCACGGTCTTCAACCTGCTCACCAAGGTGTACCAGCCTACGCACGGCACCATCCTGCTCGACGGTGAGGACACTTCGGGCAAGTCGGTCTACCAGGTCAACCGCATGGGTATTGCCCGTACGTTCCAGAACATCCGTCTGTTCAATACCATGACGGTGGAGGACAACGTTAAGGTCGGCCTGCACAACCAGGAGCGCTACTCCGGTTTTGAGGGCGTGCTGCGCCTGCCGACGTATTGGAAGCACGAGAAGGCCGCCCACGAGCGCGCCATGGAGCTGCTGTCTATCTTTGATATGGAGCACCTGGCAAATGAGCAGGCCGGCTCACTGCCTTACGGCGCCCAGCGTCGTCTGGAAATCGTCCGCGCGCTTGCCACCAACCCCAAGTTGCTGCTGCTCGACGAGCCTGCCGCCGGCATGAACCCGTCCGAGACCGCGGAGCTCATGGAGAACATCGTCAAGATTCGCGACACCTTTGGCATTGCCATCATGCTCATTGAGCACGACATGTCGCTCGTCATGAACATCTGCGAGGGCATCTGCGTGCTCAACTTTGGTAAGGTCATCGCCAAGGGCACGGCAGAGGAAATCCAGAACAACGACGCTGTTATCGAGGCGTATCTGGGCAAGCAGGATAAGGGGGAGAACTAAATGGCAGAGCCGATGCTTTCCGTCTACAACATCAACGTCTGGTACGGCGCCATCCACGCCATCAAGGACATCTCCTTTAACGTCAACGAGGGTGAGATTGTGGCCTTGATCGGCGCGAACGGTGCCGGCAAGTCCACGACGCTCAAGACTGTCTCGGGCCTGCTGCGTTCCAAGACCGGCTCCATCAAGTTTATGGGTGAGGACATTACCCATACGCCTGCCGACAAGCTGGTTGGCAAGGGCCTGGCCCAGGTGCCCGAGGGTCGTCGCGCCTTTTTGCAGATGACGGTCGAGGAGAACCTGGAGATGGGCGCCTACACGCAGCCCAAGTCAACGGTGGCTCCGGGCCTTGAGCGCGTCTACGAGCAGTTCCCGCGCCTGAAGGAGCGCCGTCGCCAGGTCGCCGGCACCCTTTCGGGCGGCGAGCAGCAGATGCTCGTTATGGGGCGCGCCCTTATGAGTAACCCCAAACTGCTTATGCTCGACGAACCTTCTATGGGTCTGGCGCCGATTCTGATCGAACAGATCTTCCAGATTGTCGAGGACCTGCACAAGGCTGGCACCACGGTGCTTCTGGTCGAGCAGAACGCGCAGATGGCGCTCTCGATCGCCACGCGCGGCTACGTGCTCGAGACCGGCAAGATCACCATGACCGGCACCGGCCAAGAGCTGCTGCACGACGACAACGTGCGTAAGGCCTACCTGGGCGGTTAGGCGGTTCCGCCGTTCTACCGAACGGCGGACCAGTCGACGCTGCGCGGGCACCAGAGCGACAACTTGTCATTCAAAGAGGGCGGCATGACCAGAAGGTCTATGCCGCCCTCTTTTCATGCCAATTTGTTCGCCCTGGCGACCGCTCGCTGATGTTGTCAGAGCATCGGCGTTACCAGAGCATCGGCGTTGTCGGCAGTTGGGGACAGTCCCTAAGTGCCGGCAGATTGGGACACTCCTTTGCAAGATGGCGCTGAAGGCTGTCCCCAACGTCTAGTCGTTTAAGAACGTCCCCAACGACTAGCGCGGGAACCTGATCCTAATGCACTAGTTTCTGTCGAGTCGGTGCTTCTTGCGGGTTGCCCGTATAATGGTTTGCGTATGAACCGCAACCAAGGAGTTCCAGTTTATGGACCAGAACCTTTTTAAATTCGACCTGATCGCCGAGGACCCTACGACGCACGCGCGTGCCGGCGTGTTGCACACCCCGCACGGTGACATCGAGACGCCGATCTTTATGCCCGTGGGCACCAAGGCAAACGTCAAGGGTATTCCCACCGAGACCGTCAAGCAGCTCGGCGCCCAGATCGTGCTTGCCAACACCTATCACCTGTCCATGCGCCCCGGCGAGGACACCATCGCCGAGCTGGGCGGACTGCATAAGTTCATGAACTGGCACGGCCCCATCCTCACCGACTCGGGCGGATTCCAGGTCTTTAGCCATAACGACGCCGTCAAGCTCACCGACGAGGGCGTGCGCTTTATCGTCAACGACTACGACGGTCGCCACGTGTTCTGGACGCCCGAGGACAACATGGAAATCGCCATGAAGCTCGGTTCCGACATTTGCATGCAGCTCGACCAGTGCCCCGGCTATCCTGCCACGCGTGCCTATGTCGAGCGCGCCGTGGAGCTGTCGAGTATGTGGGCCGAGCGCTGCTACAAGGCTCATACCCGTGATGACCAGGCACTTTTTGGCATCGTTCAGGGTGGCATGCATCTGGATCTGCGCCTGCGATCGCTGCGCCACCTGGAGGAGTGCGGCGACTTCCCCGGTTACGGCATCGGCGGCTACTCGGTGGGCGAGGACCACGAGACCATGTTCGAGACACTGGCGCCGCTGGTTTCCGAGTATATGCCTAAGCACAAGCCGCGCTACCTCATGGGCGTCGGCAACCCTACCACGCTCGTGCGCGGCGTTGGCGTGGGCATCGACATGTTCGACTGCGTGCTGCCGACGCGCACCGGCCGCATGGGTACGGCGTTCTCCAGTGAAGGTCGCCTTAACTTCCGCAACGCGCGCTTTGCGCACGACGACGGCCCCATCGATCCCACCTGCACCTGCCCGGTGTGCACGGGCGGCTACAGCCGCGCGCTCATCCGTCACATGGTCACGCAGAAGGAGATGCTCGGCGGTATTCTGCTGTCGATGCACAACATCTATTACCTGCTCAACCTTATGCAGCGTGCCCGTCAGGCCATTATCGAGGGCCGCTACGGCGCGTTTGTGAGCGACTGGATGAACAGTCCTGCGGCGGTGGACTACTAAGAGCGGCGCGGGCGCTTGCAGAGCGCGGGCAATGGCAAGGGGCGAGCACCGGCCGGTCATCACGTTCGCTAACACCGTCTGCGCGACCGATGACCGATAGCTTGCAAGCACTTGATGCATCGTGGGTACCATCCCGAATAGTTGATGTTCGGGCGGGTGTTTGGCGCATGGCGTCGACCCCGCCCGTTTTTCTTTTTCTCGATAGGAGTACCCATGATTAAGAACGAGAATGTCGAGGGCGAGCCAGCCTACGACGAGACGTACCGCCGCGGCCCCGTGGTCATGCGCGGCCCCATGATTCCCAAGGACAATACCTACGCCAACCTGCTGGCGCCCGAGGACTCGACCGACTGGCTGCATGCTGATCCGTGGCGCGTGCTGCGCATCCAGGCAGAGTTTGTCGATGGTTTTGGCGCGCTTGCCGAGCTTGGTCCTGCGGTGACCATCTTCGGTAGCGCCCGCACGCCCAAGACCGATCCGCTCTACAAGGCGGCGCGTACCGTCGGGCGCAAGATCGCGCAACGTGGCGTGGCGGTCATCACCGGCGGCGGCCCCGGCATCATGGAAGCGGCCAACAGGGGAGCGGCGAGTGTCAACGGCAAGTCGGTCGGCTTGGGTATCGAGCTGCCGCACGAGCACGGGCTCAACAAATACGTGAACCTTGGCATGGACTTCCGTTACTTCTTTGTGCGCAAGACCATGTTCGTCAAATACAGCTCGGGCGCCATCGTGTTTCCTGGTGGCTTTGGTACGCTCGACGAGATGTTCGAGGTGCTCACGCTGGTACAGACGCACAAGGTCAAGCGCATGCCGCTCGTTTTGGTGGGAACCGAGTACTGGCAGGGCCTGTTCGACTGGCTCAACGGCCCGGTGATGGACGCCGGTATGATTAGCCCGCTCGATCCGGAGCTGGTGCACATCACCGACGACCTCAACGAGGCCGTTGACATTGCCCTGAGCGGGCTGATGTAGGGTGCTGTGACTGTTGTTATAGCAATGTGAACGGCATACTGATGCTATTTAACATCAGACTGCCATCGAAATTGGGTATACTGATGCAAAAGACGAGGCGAGGAGGTCGCGTATGTCTACTGCAACGGTTAAGCCTACGACGGTTCGCATCGAAGAGGGGCTCAAGGAACAGGCGACTGAGTTCTTGGATACGGTTGGTCTGAGTCTCAATTCGTATCTCAACCTTGCTGTTCGGCAGCTGGTAAATCAACGAAAGATTCCTTTTGAGATCGTAGGAAGGGCGGAGGTGCCCAACGAGGCAACGAGGCGTGCCATGGTGATCGCCGAAGCTCATGAGTTGGGGATTCTGCCGGACGACAGCCCGTCATTCAATAACGCTGATGAGCTTATATCATTCCTCGATGAGGACTAGCGATGTTTGAGATTAAGGTCGAGGCTCAGTTTAAGGCGGATTACAAACGGACGATGCGCATCCATCCGCAGCTAAAAACCGAGTTTAAGGCGGCAGTCGCAGAGCTTGCGGCTCACGGCTCGCTTCCCGCGGAATATGGTGCCCACGAGCTTTCAAACCCGGGCGGCAACTACAACGGCCACATCGATTTCCATCTATCCGATGGCTTGGTCGATGTGGTCGTTCTCTACTTGCCGCATAAGACTAATCCTGTGATCCGGCTGGTCAGAATGGGCTCGCATGAGGAACTATTCCAGGGCCCGCAGGGCTGATTGCTCGCTTATGATTCGCGGGGGAATAGGGATTGATTCGCGGCCGATTGGCCAAAAATGGCCCCTATTCCACCGTAACTGTTGGAGACGTCCCGTTCGTGGCTGCGACCTCCGGTTCTCCTCTTCGCTGGATTTCGCTTAAAAGTTCGGCTGCAACTTCGCTGCTTTTGAAACGGATGCTGCAGTCCTCTTTCTTAGGAAAGGCCAGTAATGGAATGGTTCCGTACCAGACGGTTTCCTCGTCAATTACTGACGCGCACAGGCGCCCTTCGGCTTTGATGGAATAGTCGACGTTCATCTCGGTAAAAATCGCTTTCACGTCATTGTGCGGAGTCGAGGCAATTGAAATCTCAAGGGCAATCCCACGGGCGGCGGCGCCTGTGAGTACGGCAGCGAGCTTTGCGAGGCATGCAGCGGATGCGTAGGGCGCGGCAATAAAAATGCTTTTCGTTGCGCGCGCGATGTCATCCGCTAAGGCCTCCACGGCCCTTGCCGGCCTAACGAGGATGTTTTGATCGGCCCGTTTGTTGTCATTTGCTGCAAAGACTTCATATCCTAGCTTTGCGTAGGTCTTGAGTCTCTTCTGGTACATACGCGCGAGCATGGGTATCGACAAATCAACATAGTCGAATATCTCAACCCGCTGCTTGCCCTCGTGACTTCTATGTAGTCTGCCTGCCTGCTGCGTTATGCTGCCGTCCCAAGATATCGGTGTGGCAATGAGCAGAGTGTCAAGGTAAGACAGGTCGAAACCCTCGCTCAGAAGGCCTTCGGTTGCGATGATAATTCGATGCTCATGCTCGAAGCCGGGAAGGCTGTTCAGTATTGCCTTTCTTTCTTTGGCGTCGATTTCTCCGGTTAAGAGTATAGGTTCGTGTCCGCGGCTTTGAAGCAGCCTACATAGCTCTTCGGCATGTTTTTTCCTTTTGGATAGCACAAGCGGATGTCGACCGTTTGACGCGGTCTCGAGGGCATCGTCGACAATTGCTTCGTTTCTCGCTGTGTGCGCACACAGGAGATCGAGAACTTGATTAAAGGACGCCCCTGGTTCGTAGGCGGGTAGTCGAACTCCGGTAAAACGCGGCCTAACAACGCGCTGAATTCCCTGTTGGATTGCTTGCGTTTTTGGATCAATGGCATGGCGAAGCGGGCCGCAGAGCATTGAGAGTGCTCGCGTGAGTCCGTCCGAGCGTTCGGGCGTCGCGGAAAGGCCGTATACATATTTGGCTGGAGCGGACTTGAGGACGAGCTCAAGCTGTGGTGCGGCTGCATGGTGACATTCATCACAGATGATGAGGCCGTAATCACGAACGAACTCCTTGGCTATTGGTTCTTCGGTCTGGGGGTCCTTGCTGGACAAAGACTGGAATGAAGCAACGTCGATGAGATGGCTTATGGCGGTTTTGCCTCCTCCGATTTGACCAATGAGCGGAGGCTGCCTTTTGCTGATTCGTCCTTTTGGGGTTCGGACGGGCTCTCTGTTGTCCGTGATGTCGAGAAATCGTTCGAGCTGGGTTTTCCATTGGGCAATGAGCGCAGTCTTGGGAACGATGACGAGCGCTGGAAGACCGATGGCAGCAATAAGATAGGCTCCAATGACGGTTTTCCCGAAACCCGTCGGTGCAGACATGATCCCGTCTTCATGGCCGAGCATTTGTTCAGCGGCAATTTGCTGTTCAGGGCGAAGAGTCCCTTTAAATGTCATTACAATTGGATTTCCAGACTGGCGCTTGTCTGAATAGTGGGCAGCAACGCCGGCTTCTTGAAGCAGCCGCTCAAGCTGAGTCTTGCAGCCTCTGGGAATCGCGACGCAGCCGTCTCTAAGTTCGCTGAGGTCTATGTACCGCGGTTTGCCGAATACCGATTGATGCATAGATTGCGCGCGGAAGAATTCTGGGTTGGCAAATGTTGCAAGCCTGCGGACTTCCATTTGAGCTGCGGGACTCAGAGATTTTTCGGGGATATAGAGCATATCGGCCTGCGTGACGGACAGCGATGACGGGAGGTCCCGCGGTGTGAGCGGAAGCCGCTTTCGCGGCCTCTGGGAATGCGGTGCGGCGGTGTTTGCCGCCGTCGCAGCCGCTATTCCGTGCGACCTATTGTCGATGCTCTCGATCAGATTTTGCACCGTCGTGCGCGGGATTAACTGGATTTGAGAAAGGTAAAGCCATTGATCGGGAAAGGGCTCAAATTGCTCGTCAACAAATACGCTGTTCCCTTTTCGCTGCGCTTTTCCTTGAAAAGGCAGCGCTATGAGATTTCCAAAGCCTCCCTCAGGAATGGTGGACTGTGCGGGCAGCATCCGGTCAAAAGCTTCAAAGGTGATTGTCTTGTTGAGCGCCGCCGCTTCGGTGATAAGGCTGCTTCCAAATTCTCGTGCGATCTTCGCGCTGGTGAGCTCTAGGAAGAAAAACCAGACATGTGTGCCGTTACCTGATCTCGATCGCTCGACTGCAGCATCGATTCCATGGTTTTTTGCGACAAGCCGAATGGCGTTTGTCGCTTCTTTCCAATCGGCTCCGTCAAAGTCGATGACCAGGACTTTTGTGTTGCTGTCATTATCGAGAACATATTGACCTATGACGTCTCGGAGTCTGTCGTCACTGCCCTTGAAATGGGAGATGATCGCGGTATCGCTCAACTCGGGGAAGACGCGGTTGCCGCATTCAGCGCATTTGGTTTTCTGACGATTTGCTTTGGGACAAATGCCTGACTTCCACTCGTTTGCGCAGGCGGGCGTATAGCCGATTCCCCCGTCTTTTCTGCGGTACCCATGGGCGTAAACATCTTTGCGGCCAGTAAAGAGATTGCGAAAGAGCTCGAGTTTGTCGCGCGCTGGGCTCGCACTGGTGACGACACCCTCGACCTGCGCCCGTCTATCGAAAGATTCGCCAGCTTTCTCCCATTCTTCCAGTGTTGCGTAACGGATGTCTGGACCGTTGCCGCAGATGACGATTTGGCTGTGCGGCTCCGATACATGGGCGACGATTTTCTTGAATTGGAATAGCGTGCCCCCGATGAGGGCGTATTGATGCGTGACGGTGCTCATGTAAATGCCGTTCTTGTCGGAGTTCATTGAAATGAGGGTACGTTATTTTGATTTTTAAGGGACTCGGCTCTGATTTTGGTTCGGCGATAGCGGAGTACAGCTCCGTGAGTGGTGTTTGGCTGATGTCAAAATGTGCGGTAGCTGTTGCTGAATGGGTTTTGGCGGCCATGAGGTGGGCTGGAGGCGCAGGAAACTATCCTCGAATAGACCCTGTGGGCAAAAAATGGCAAATATGAGTACTGTGGTTTGAGCAGTAACATATCATCAGGAAAGTATTTAAGACCAATCGATTCGGATTGGATATAATCAACCCTATAAACATGGCGATTCGGGACTTTATGACGCTCGGAATTGGCGGAAGACGGCAAATTCAGCCAGATTTCGCTGTTACTAAACTGGTAACAGTACTCATATTTGCCATTTTTTGCCCAGAGGGTATCGCAAGGGGGTTGGACAAAGCATCGATCGCCGCCAATTTCTCGATTGGCTGGTTGGGCGGCGGTGGCGCGCGCAGACGTGGTGTAAGAGCGTCCCGAGGTCCGTCGCTGCAAGTCC
>CALJCO010000107.1 GCA_938023905.1 uncultured Collinsella sp.
GGACGAGCCGCGTCTGGTGGCAGACGACGAGAACGCCCCCGAGCTCAAGGTGCGCGAGGGCGCGATTGATTTTGAGCACCTGAGCTTTGCATACCGTGATGCCGTGGCGGGCGAGAGCGTGTTCGACGACCTGACGCTCCATGTGGCGGCGGGCCAGCGCGTGGGCCTGGTGGGCAAATCGGGCTCGGGCAAGACGACGCTCACCAAGCTGTTGCTGCGCCTGGACGACGTGCAGGGCGGCCGCGTGCTCGTGGACGGTCAGGACGTCTCGCGCTGCACACAGCAGAGCCTGCGCCGCCAGGTTGCCTACGTGCCGCAGGAGGCGCTGCTGTTCCACCGCTCCATTCGCGAGAATATCGCCTACGGCCGCCCCGATGCCACTGACGAGCAGATCCGCGAGGCCGCACGCCTGGCCAATGCCCTGGAGTTCATCGACCGCCTGCCCCGTGGCTTCGACACCATGGTGGGCGAGCGCGGCGTCAAGCTTTCGGGCGGCCAGCGCCAGCGTGTGGCCATCGCCCGTGCCATCCTCACCGACGCACCGATTCTGGTGCTCGACGAGGCGACGTCTGCCCTCGATAGCGAGTCCGAGGCGCTGGTGCAGGAGGCGCTCGAGAACCTGATGCGCGGCCGCACCTCCATTGTGGTGGCGCATCGCCTGTCCACCGTGGCCTCGCTCGACCGCATCGTGGTGCTGGCGGATGGCGAGATCGTCGAGGATGGCACGCATGCTCAGCTCGTCGAGGCGGGCGGCGAATACGCAAGCCTGTGGAGCCGTCAGACCGGCGCATTTTTGGAGGCGTAACGACCCCATACGTGGGACAATCGTGCCCGTAGGTTTGTTGTGCCGCTGAGCCGAGGAGTCGTTATGCCACGCGAGACCAATGCCGCCAAACGCGAACGCGCCGTTGAGGTGTGCGAGCGCCTCAACCGCCGCTATGGACCGGTCGAGTGTTTCTTGGACCACGAGAATCCCTTTAGGCTGCTCATCGCGGTACTGCTCTCGGCTCAGACGACCGACGCGCAGGTCAACAAGGTGACGCCCCAGCTGTTTGCCCAGTGGCCCACGCCCGAGGCCATGGCGGGGGCAAGTGTGACCGACGTGGCGGACACCGTTAAGTCACTCGGCTTTTATAAGAGTAAGGCCAAGCATGCTGTGGAGGCCGCGCAGATGATTGTTGCCGACTACGGCGGCGAGGTGCCGGCCGACATGAAGGAGCTTGTAAAGCTGCCGGGCGTGGGGCGCAAGACGGCGAACATCGTACTCAACGTTGGGTTTGGCATCGTGGAAGGCATCGCGGTGGATACGCACGTCAACCGCATCGCGCACCGCCTGATGCTGAGCCCCAAGACGCACGTCAAGGAGCCGCTCAAGACCGAGCAAGATCTGCTCAAGATTTTGCCGCACGAGTATTGGGAGTCGGTCAATCACCAGTGGATCACCTTTGGCCGCGAGATCTGCGATGCCCGTAAGCCTAAGTGCGACGAGTGCCCGCTGGCAGACCTTTGCCCCAGCGTACGGGTGACGGGGTAGGTGCCCGGCGCGTTTTGCCGGCACCCGAAGACGGCGGCTAATGTTGCGCAACACATTTGTGCCGCGAAGGCTCAATATGATGGCGACAGATACCGTTTGTTGTGAGGGGATGCCCGAGTATGTTTTGCACCAAGTGTGGCTCCGAGATGCCCGACGGAACCGATTTTTGCACGAACTGCGGGGCGCGCATGGGCGCCACTTCTCCGGCGGCCGCGCCCGCCGAGCCCGCGCCGATGCCGGCGGTAGGAATGCCTCCCGTGCAGAAGAGGTCGCATAAGCGAGCGGTGATTATCGGCATATGTGTAGCGGGCGTGCTGGTGGCCGGTGGCGCTGCGCTGGCGCTGACCGGCGTGTTGGGACCGCTTGGGCAGGGTGGCTCATCGCAGATTACGGTGCTTGGGTCCGACGAGGGTTCGGCCGAGCACAAGGACAAGGGAAGCGCCAAGGAGAAGCCTGCCGAAGAGCAAGAAGAGCCGGAAGACCCCGAGCAGACCGGCAGCAGCGTAAAAGTTGACCTTAACGACCAGGCAACTTATGCCGCAGCGAACCTGTTCCTATCGAACTTTACGGAGGAACACTTCGATCGGGACTGGTATCAGGCGGGCGGCTTCGATTCGACTGACGGACTTTCTGATGACGAGAAATACAAGCTGGTCAAGTTTATCTGGTGCCATTTTATTGACAACGCGCCGTATCGAATCGAGAAAGGCGACTATGACAACGGTAATAGCCAGCGTGTGGCGACTGATGTGATCAATAGGGAACTCAACCGCTTGACGGGTCTGACGCTTTCCGATGCCGATATGACTTATGACAGAACGCCGGAGGGGCAGGCGATTCCTGATTCGGCCGAAGCGCATGGTGGGTACTTGTATCTGAAACAGGAATATGGCCAGGGAAATTACAACCCACCGTGTGCCATCGTTACGGGCGCGACTGACCTTGGCGACAACATCTACGAGCTCACCTATGAGGTCTACAGTGCTGGCGGCATGTTACTTCCTTCCGACATCCCCGAGGGCACCTACGGCCTGCCAAAGAACAAGTTCATCGCCGCAATTCAAGCGGACGCATCCATGGGCCGTACCGAGACTTGCACGGTCCGCGTCGCGCGGGGTGACGGCGCTCCGACCTTCACACTGCTTAAAATGGGCGTCTACGACTAGACTCGGCGTATAGCTCACCCTGATAGCGCCAGGCGGCTCGTCCGTCTGGCGTTTTTGTTGCGGGGCCGGGAGTACGCTTGAGCTGGAGTCCTCTCCATGCGCTACCATGACAGGCAACGAATTTGACGTACGACCCGCCGAGCTTGCCCCGGCGGGCTTTTGGCGTTGCAATGCCGGAGGAACAGCATGCTCATTCACCGTATAGCCGCGCAGCTCTACACTGCCGAGGCCTTGCAGACCGTCGAGGCCGGACTCGATGCCGGCGAGGACGTGACGCTGGCTGTGTCGCAGTCGGGCCGCACGCTTATGGCGGCCGCCCAGTTTGCGCGCCGTCCGCGCCCGACGGTCTACGTTGTGAGTGGCGAGGATGCGGCCGATCGCGCCGCTCGTAGCCTTGCCGCCTACGTGGGCCTGGCGCACGTGTGCCGTTTTCCCGAGCGCAAGGACTATCCGTGGCGCGAGCAGGCGCCCGACGACGCCGTGGTGGCGCAGCGCTGCGAGGCGCTCGGGCGCATCGTGCGCGGGGACAACTGCATCATGGTCGCCTCGGCCCGCGCGCTGCTGCGCTGCGTGCCGCCGGTCGAGAGCCGCTACTGGGAGTCCACTACTTTTGCGGTGGGCGAGGAGATTCCCTTTGACGAGGTGCCGCAGCGTCTGGTGGGCATGGGCTATACCAATGCTGGCGCCGTCGACGCGCCCGGCCTGTTCCGTGTGCACGGCGACACCGTCGAGGTGTTTCCCGCGCAGGAGAAGGCGCCCGTGCGCATTGAATTTTTCGGCGACGAGATTGACCGCATCCGCCGCATGGTGAGCTCCACGGGCCAGACCATCGGCAACGAGGACAGCATCGAGATCTTCCCCTGTCGCGAGCTCGCACTCACCGACGACGCCGTCCACAACATGCATGTGGCGCTCTACCGCGCCAGCCAGGACGACAGCAAGTTGGCGGCGCTGCTCGAGATGGTGGATGCGCGCATCGTCACGCCTGAGCTCGACCGCTTTTTGCCGGTGATGTACGGCCAAACCGTGAGCCCGCTGTCGCATGTGAGCGGCAAGGCGCTCGTGGTGCTGTCCGAGCCGCGCTCGCTGTTCGACGATTGCCTGCGCGCCTACGAGGATATCGAGGCGCGTGCCGGCGAGGCGGGGGTCGACCGCTTGGACGGCCTGTACGTGCGTGCCCAGCAGCTCGACTTTGGTTCCCAGCAACGCCTGAACTATGTGAGCCTCATCCGTGCCGGCGGTGCGGTGACGGCCGAGCTCAAGATTGAGCAGCCTGCTATCGCAGGCTCGGACAACCGTTTTATGACGCGCATTCAGGAAGTCGTGGGCAAGCGCTACGCCTGCGTGTTTGCCATTCCCGACCGCGGTGCGCGCGAGTCGATGGAGCTCACCTTTGGCGATGAGGGCATTACCTTTGAGGAGTCGCTGACGGCCGCCCCCGAAAATGCCGGCGTTATTGGCGAGCGCGTACGCGTGGCGGCGGCGGATTCTGCCGACCGTGCTGCCCGCCAGGATGCTCATGCTGCAATTCGCGAGCGTAAGGCAGATGCGCTCAACGCCCGCTCGCTCGAGGCGGGTGCCGCCCAGGCTGCCGCCGGTGCCGCCGTGCCCACCATCTCGCGCGGACGCGTGACCTTTGTGGATGCCGCCCTGCCGCAGGGCGTGGTGGTGCCCGACGCCAATTTGGCCGTGTTCTCGATCGCCGACCTTAACGCCCGCATGGACGCCAACCGTGCGCGCAGCCGCCGCAAGGTGGACATTACGCAGATCACGTTCCCGTTTAAGCCGGGCGACTACGTGGTGCATGCCACTCACGGCATCGCGCTCTTTAGCGAGATCGCGCGCCAGGAAGTGGGCGGCAAGGAGCGCGACTACTTTTTGCTGGAATATGCCGACGGCGACAAGCTCTACGTGCCGTTGGAGCAGGTCGACCGCATCACGCGCTATGTTGGCCCCGACGGCGACAAGCCGCGCCTGACCAGGCTCAACACCGCCGACTGGACGCGCGCAACCAACAAGGCGCGCAAGAACGCCAAAAAGCTGGCGTTTGACCTGGTCGATCTGTATACGCGCCGCTCTTCGATTACCGGTATCGCCTGCCCACCCGACACGCCCGAGCAGATTGAGATGGAGCAGAGCTTTCCTTACGACGAGACGCGCGACCAGCTGGAGGCCATCGCCGACATTAAGGCCGACATGGAGGCGCCCAAGCCCATGGACCGCCTGCTGTGCGGCGACGTGGGCTTTGGCAAGACCGAGGTCGCCCTGCGCGCGGCTTTTAAGTGCGTTGACTCCGGCCGCCAGGTCATGGTGCTCTGCCCCACGACCATTCTGGCCCAGCAGCACTACGAGACGTTCTTTGAGCGCTTTGCTCCGTTTGGCCTCGAGGTCGAGGTGCTCAGCCGCTTCCGCACCCCGGCGCAGCAAAAGCGCGCACTCAAGGCGTTTGCCGAGGGCACGATCGACGTGCTCATCGGCACGCATCGTTTGCTTTCCGCCGATGTGAACCCCAAGAACCTGGGCCTGGTGATCATTGACGAGGAACAGCGCTTTGGCGTGCAGCACAAGGAGCAGCTCAAGAACCTGCGCGAGCAGATTGACGTGCTCACGCTTTCGGCAACGCCTATTCCGCGAACCATGCAGATGGCCACGAGCGGCGTGCGCGACATGAGCCTGATCACCACGCCGCCGACCGGGCGCCGACCCGTGATTGTGCACGTGGGGGAGTACGACCCCGACGTGGTGAGTGCGGCGATTCGCCTGGAGGTGGGCCGCGGCGGTCAGGTGTATTACGTGTCCAACCGCGTCAAGACCATCGACGATGCCGTGGCGCGCGTGCACGAGGCCGCGCCCGAGGCGCGCGTGGGTGTGGCACACGGCAAGATGAGCCCGCGCGAGGTCGAGGACGTGATGATCGAGTTCGCGACCAAAAAGATCGACGTGCTCATCGCCACGACCATCGTGGAGAGCGGCATCGACAACG
Source organism: uncultured Collinsella sp. (assembly GCA_938023905.1). Lineage (GTDB taxonomy): Bacteria > Actinomycetota > Coriobacteriia > Coriobacteriales > Coriobacteriaceae > Collinsella. The sequence goes on from CALJCO010000107.1 coordinate 5,684, forward strand.
CAACGGCCAACACGCTCATCATCGAGGATTCGCAGCGTCTGGGTCTGGCACAGCTCTACCAGCTTAAGGGCCGTGTGGGCCGCTCGGCCACGCAGGCCTACGCGTACTTTATGTTCCCCGGCGAGCTGCCTCTCACCGAGGAGGCCACGGCGCGTCTGACCGCGCTTTCCGAGTTCCAAGACCTGGGCAGCGGCATGCGCATCGCTATGCGCGACCTGGAGATCCGCGGCGCCGGTTCGCTTATGGGTGCCGAGCAGCACGGCAACCTGTCAAGCGTGGGCTTTGACCTGTTTACGCAGATGTTGGGACAGGCCGTGGCCGAGGCGCGCGGCGATGACGATGCCGGCGTGGAGGCGGCGAGCGTGGGCATCAACCTGCCGGCCGACTACTTCTTGTCCGAGGAGTACATGCCGGCGGTGGACCAGCGCGTGCTCGTGTACCGTAAGCTCGCGGCTGCCGAGGACCTGGAGAGCATCGATGAGGTGCAGGAGGAGACCGAGGCCGCGCATGGCGAGCTGCCGTTGGCGGGACTCAACCTGTTCAATCGCGCGCGCATCCGCATTCGCGGCGAGCGCCTGGGGCTCGAGAGCGTCACACTCAGTGGCGGCCGCATCACGTTTTTGGGCGTCGACGTGCCCAAGAAGGTGGCTTTTGAACTAAAGACCCGCTATGGCGCGGTGAACTTTCCCAAGAGTCGCAAGCTCTCCGTGCCCTACAAGGCGGGCGCCGGCGCGGGCAGCGGCCTGGGTCGCGGCCTCGATGCCAACGACGGCACCGGCCCGGTGGCGGCTGCGCTCATGCTGCTGCAGCAGCTGGGCGCGAGCGACGATGACTAACGGGTCGACGCTGCAAACGCCCCATTTGGGCAATCTGGTTCCATCGAAAGGAAAGCATGTTCGGGTACATCTATAAGAAAGACGCCGCTGCTATCGCGGTTATCCTTGCCCTCTGCCTGGGCGTGGGCAGTTTCTTCGATTATCAGATTTCGAGCGCGCTGTTCAACATCGGCAGCATGTACGGTCGCTTTGTCGAGGCGGCCGGCGAGCTACCGTTTGAGCTGACGGCGAGCATCGCGGGCGTTATGCTCGTGCGAGCGGTGCGCCCCGATTCCAAGGCAAGCAAGTGGCTCGCCGCGCTGGGCATTCTCATCAACGTGGGCCTGCTCGGCTACGAGATTGTCGGATCGCAGCGGGTCGGCGGCAAACTCATCGCGGCTCAGTTGGTGCTGACGTTTGCGCTGGTCATCGTTGCCAACCTTATCGTCTATCGCCTCACACGCGACACCGATCCCGACGAGCTCACGCGCTGGGCGTTGATGGTGCTTGCCGTGTGGGTCGTTCAGGCCATTATCCTCAACGTGATCGTCAAGCCGCTGTGGTCGCGCCCGCGCATGCGCGTGATCGAGGTCACGCCGGGGCTCGATTTTCAGCCGTGGTGGGTGATCGGCAACCCCGACAAGTGGGCCTATATCGCCGCCGGCGTGATCAAGGACGGCTTTAAGTCGTTTGCGAGCGGACACACGGCGCACGCGGCGATCGGCCTTATGCTCGCCGGGCTTCCCGCGTCGGCCTTTAAGGAAAAGCCGTCGCGCCGCCGTGTGGTCTTTTGGGTCGCCGCTGTGGTCGCGGCGCTCGTCGCCTTTGGTCGCATCGTGATCGGCGCGCACTTTTTGAGTGACGTGAGCTGCGGCTTTGCCTTGGTGCTGGCGCTTGAGTGCCTTGCCGCGCGCATTGCCTATCCGGGCGGCGTACAATAGCCCCATCTGAATCATCGGGCTCGTGCCCGGCTAGAGAGGATTACCATGCTCGCGTTCAACAATGACTATTCTCACGGCGCACATCCGGCAGTGCTGCAGGCGCTCGTCGACACCAATATGGAGCCGCAGCCCGGCTACGGCACCGATGCACACACCGAGCGTGCCAAGCAGCTTATCCGCGAGGCCTGTCAGGCCCCCGATGCCGACGTGTTTTTTCTGGTGGGTGGCACGCAGGCCAACGCGACGGTGATCGACATGCTGCTTGCGCCCTACGAGGGCGTCGTTGCTGCCGAGACTGGCCACGTCGCCTGCCACGAGGCGGGCGCCATCGAGTTTGGCGGCCACAAGGTGCTCACCATCCCCGGCTACGAGGGCAAGATGCACGCTGAGGACCTCGAGAACTATATCCAGGTGTTCTACGAAAACGAGAGCTACGAGCACACGGTGTTTCCGGGTGCCGTGTACGTGAGCCTATCGACCGAGTACGGCACGCTGTACTCCAAGGCCGAGCTCGCGGCGATTCATGCGGTGTGCCAGAAGCGCGAGATTCCGCTGTTTGTGGATGGCGCCCGCCTGGCCTATGCGCTGGCGGCCGATGAGTGCGACATTACCCTGCCCGAGCTGGCGCAGCTGTGCGACGTGTTCTACATCGGCGGCACCAAGTGTGGCGCGCTTTGCGGCGAGGCCGTGGTGTTTTGTGGCATGCACGCTCCGGCGCATCCCATTCCGCGCATTAAGCAGCACGGCGCGCTGTTGGCCAAGGGTCGCCTAACGGGCGTCCAGTTTGAGGCGCTCTTTACCGATGGCCTGTATTTTGAGATTGGTCGCCAGGCGATTGAGACCGCTCAGGCGCTGCGTCGCGTGCTGCACGAGCGCGGCTACCAGTTCTTTTTGGAGACGCCCACAAACCAGCAGTTCGTGATTCTGCCCAACGAGGACATGGCCCGCATTCGCGAGCATGCGGCGATCGAATACTGGGAAAAGTACGACGAGACCCACACGGTGGTGCGCTTTTGCACCAGCTGGGCCACGACGCAGGAGGATATCGACGCGCTGGCGGCTGTCCTGTAGCCTGATGTAATGACGAGAGGCCGCCTTGCGCTGGGTTTGGCGCAAGGCGGCCTTTGTTTTTGAGGGGGAGGGGCTGTATGCCCGAGATGTCCGAGCCGACGATTCGCCTGGCGACGCCCGATGATGCGCCGGCGTTGCTTGCCATCTATGAGCCGTATGTGCGCCAGACGGCGATTACCTGCGAATACGAGGTGCCGAGCGTTGAGGAGTTCGCCGGGCGCATCGAGCGTACGCTCAAGCGATATCCGTATTTGGTGATGGAATTGGACGGGCGTCCGGTAGGCTATGCCTATGTGAGTCCGCTTAACAGCCGCGAGGCATACGACTGGTCGGTCGAGACATCGATCTACCTGGCGCGCGATGTGCGCCACGGCGGGCTGGGCCGCAAGCTGCACGATGCGCTCAAGCAATGCCTGATCGCGATGGGCATCACCAACATGTGTGCCCTCATCGCCGTGCCGCACGACAAGGACGACGAGTACCTGACGCACAACAGCCAGGACTTCCATGCCCATATGGGATATCGCCTGGTGGGTGCCTTCGACCGCTGCGCTCAGAAGTTCGGTCGCTGGTACGACATGTGTTGGATGGAGTTGGTCCTAGCCGAGCGCGTCCCTAACCAACCCAAACCAACCTGGTTCCCCGACCTCCCCAAACCTACCATTTAGGGACAGGTTAAACCACCACAATGGGGACAGGCACTTTCGTGGTGGTTAGCCGATGGGCTCGGTGTATTTGGCGCGGTCGGTTCGTTGGATGCGCTTGGAGACATGGAGCGGGTGGCCGTCGGTGTCGTAGACGTAGTCGGTGATAAGGATCAATGCCTGCCCGCGCTCAACGTTGAGCAAAAACGCCTCGTTTTGCGAGGCGTAGCACACCTCAAAGGTCTTGTGTCCCTGGGCCGGTGCGCGATGGAACTCCTGGCGCAGCGTGGCGTAGAGCGATCCGTTGATATCGCGATCGATGAGCGCCTCAAAGCTTGGCGGAAGATAGGTGGTCTCCAGGCACAGCGGGGCGTCGTCCAGATAGCGCAGGCGGACAAGCTTGACGAGCTTGCTGCCCACGGCGGCATCGAAAAACTTGGCCACGCTACCCGTTGCCTTGGCAAAGCCCGAGTCCACCGTGCGCGTGGTGGGCTTCATGCCCTGGCCCTGGATCTGCGCTGTGTAGCTCGAAAACACCAGGTTGTTCTCGTGGAGCGCTGGCGTGTCGGCCACAAAGGCGCCGCGTCCGCGCTCGGTGCGAACCAGGCCCTCGTCAACAAGAACCTTAAGGGCATGGCGCACGGTGCTGCGCGACAGACCCGATTCGTCCATGAGTTCCATCTCGGACGGCAGCTTGTCTCCGCGTGCGTAGGTGCCGGCGGCGATGCGGTCACGCAGCGTACCCGCCAGACGCTCGTATTGGGCCAGTTTCTTTTTAGACGAAGCATTCATGCGACCAACCTGTATCTAACCTGTATGCTTACTGAACCAAGCATGTATCCAACATGACAACAAAACCGCTGATAATGGATTGCCGAAAACTTTACCAGCAAAATATCTAAGACAAATATAGCATACAACTAGTCGACATAGCCAAAACATGTATGTAACTTGTATGCCATCGAGAGCATCAAACGAGAAGAAAGGCTGATGCACGATGACTACTCAGGAACAGGTTAAGGATGTCGTCTCCCAGGTTTTGGCTGACAAGGCAGACAAGGGCGGCATCAAGCGCGTCGTGTGGATTGGCGCCGGCGGATCCAACGGCGGCAACTATCCTGCCCAGTACTTTATGGAGCACGAGGCCACGCAGGTCGTGAGCTCCAGCTACACCAGCAACGAGTTCGTGCACGCAACCCCCGCCTACGTTAACGAGAACACCCTGGCCGTCGTCGTGTCCATGCGCGGCACCAAGGAGACCATCGTCGCCGCCCAGGTCGCCAAGGACCACGGCGCCAGTACCATCGCCATCTATGTTGACGAGTCCGGCCTCACCGAGGTCTGCGACTACAAGATCCAGTATGACAGCCTGGCCGTCGACGAGTCCTGCATGGGCCGTACCAACTCCGCCGTCGTGACCATGATCGCCATGGAACTCACGCAGCAGACCGAGGGCTATGCCGAGTACGAGACCGCTATGGCCGCCTTCGACCTGGTTGACCCCATCTATCGCAAGGCCGTCGAGTACACCCGTCCGCTCGCCGCCAAGTGGGCCGAGCAGAACGCCGACAAGCCCTGCATCAACGTCATGGCTCAGGGTCCGCTCTTTGGTGCCGCCTACGTCTTTAGCATCTGCAACGTGCAGGAGATGCTGCAGATCGACTCCTGCACCATCAACACCTGTGACTTCTTCCACGGCCCCTTCGAGATCCTGGACAAGCGCACTTCGCTGTTCCAGCTCATCAGCGTCGGCCGCAGCCGCTGCAACGACGAGCGCGGCATCCACTTCGTCAACCAGTACGGTGGCGAGCGCGTCTATCAGCTCGACGCCAAGGAGCTCGGCCTCAACGACATCAAGGACAGCGTGAGCGAATACTTCAACCACCTGATCTTTGCGCCGATCCTCAACAACGTGTATATGCGCGCGCTTTCTGCCGTCACCCACAAGGACTACATGACGCGCCGCTACATGTGGAAGCTTGATTATTAGTTACGGCGTTTTACCGAACGGCGTAACGGCTCGACGCTGCGCGCCCGGCATTTGGCCAATCTGCCGTTCAATTTCAAAGGCGCGACCAGAAGGTCAGCGCCTTTTCATTTCACGGCACCTTGGCTCAAATGACGGGCGCTCGCTGACGTTGCCAAAACGTCGGCGTCGTCGTGTTTGTTAAGGGGTTGGTGCATTGGGGACAGGTTACTTTGCACCAAGTTGGTGCATATGAACCTGGCCTCTTTGCACTAATGGGTTGTAGCGGAAAAGCAGATTTTCCCGTCTGCCGATTTGTGCCTTGAAAAATGTATATAACGACTATAACGTAGTGTGAAACATATTGGAAACAATACCGAGGAGGCTGCGTTGAAGAAAAGCAATCTGGGCTATGTGCTGGTGCTGATCGCCGCGCTTATGTGGGGCAGCATCGGAATCTTTGTAAACGGCATCTCGGCCATGGGCGTTACGTCCCAGAGTATGGCTGCCTTTCGCTTGTTGTCGGGTGCCGTCTTAATGGCTCCGGTCTTGGCATTCATGGGTTGCCAGGGAGGTGCTCGTGAGGGAAAGGCATTGGGTCCCCTAGCACTGTTCAAGGCAAGTCCTAAAGAGCTTGTTCCTTGTGCGCTTCTTGGCATTATCGGCCTCGCCACCGCTAACACGCTTTATTACGAGTGCATGGGCGAGGTGGGCATGTCCACGGCCTCGGTGCTGCTCTACACCTCGCCGGTGTTTGGCGTCATGCTCGGCCGCGTGCTTTATCGCGAGGATGTGACTCCCAACAAGCTCGTTGCCATCGCTTTTAACATAGGTGGATGTGTACTTGCAGTGACCGATGGCGACCTTTCCGGTTTTCATTTTTCGGTTTGGGGCGTCACGTCGGGCGTGATTGCGGGCTTTTGTGGCGCGTCGCTCGCGGTGTTTAGCCGGATAGCAACCAAGACGGTCCACCCGCTGGCTGTCACGTTTTGGGGCCTTGTTTTTGGCGGTGCGGTTATGGCGGCTATCGCGGCTCCGTGGCCAGATGTCGCCGCGGCAATGTCGCCACAGCTGCTGCTGCTGTTCCTTGGCTTTGGACTCATCCCCACAGCCGTGGCCTATGTCTTATATATGCAGGGTCTGTCCATGGGGCTCGAGACGTCGAAAGTTCCCGTCGTAATGTCATTCGAGACGGTCGTCACCGTGCTGCTGGGCATTGGTGTCTACGCCGAGCCCGCCGGTGCGATCAAGGTTCTGGGCATCGTGCTGGTGCTCGCGTCCATCCTGATTATGAACACCGACTTCTCCAGGCTGCGCAACAGTGTGTTTGTCGGTCATGTCGTTGAGAGTATGACCTTTAAGCCCAATGCGTGGTGGACGGAGAAATCGCAGGACATGGATCTGTTTAAGGAACGCACCGGCATCGCGCTGGAGCCCACCGTGCAGGAAAGCCCCTGGTACTTCGTGCGATAAGGGATTGCGCACGGCGTCCGACCTGGGATTATCCAGCCAGCGCCGGCCTACCCAGCCCCAACGTTTCAAGTACGTTAAACCCGTCAACGGTCGATTTTCACCCGCGAACGGTCTTTATACTAATTAGCAATATAAGCAACGTATAAGACGTTATAATGACCATAACGAAAAGGAGGAGGCAAGATGAATCAGATCATTCTCGCATCTCATGGCGGCCTGGCCGCAGGCGCCAAAGACACGCTCGAGATGGTTCTCGGCGACGTGTCGAACGTCCACGTCGTGTCGCTTGCTCGTGACGACAAGGAGCCCATCACCAATAAGGTGGACGCCATGATCGCCACGTTCAACGCGGACGACACCGTCTATGTGCTGACCGATATGCTCGGCAGCTCGGTCAACAACAGCATGGTCGAGCTTTCCAAGAACGGCACGAAGTTCACGGTTGTCAGCGGTTTCAACATCCCGCTGGCACTGACGCTCGCTATGAGCCCCGCCCCCATCAAGGGTGCCGAGCTCGCGGCCCTCATCAACGAGGCCCGCACCGGTCTGACCAACCCCAACGCACCGGTCGAGGTCGCCGCGGCTCCCGCCAAGAAGGCCGAGGCACCCCGTCACAGCTCCGGCCCCGCCAAGATCGTCCTCGCACGTCTTGACTACCGTCTGCTGCACGGCCAGGTCGTCTTTACCTGGACCACCAAGGTTCAGGCCGAGCGCATCATCGTCGTCGACAACGCTGCCGCCAACGATGACATCAAGAAGGGCGCTCTTAAGCTGGCCAAGCCCCAGGGCGTGCGCCTGAACGTCTTCACCGTCGAGCGTGCCCTCGCCAAGATGGACAAGCTCAACACCCTCGGCGAGCGCGTCATGTTCGTCTTTGGCAACACTGCCGAGATGCTGCAGTTCTGCCAGGGCTACAAGCTCGACGCCATCAACCTGGGCGCCACCGCCAACCACGACGGTGCCGATCAGATCGGCGGCAAGGACAGCTCCGTCTTCCTCGACGCCACCCAGAAGGCCGACGTCAACCAGCTGCTCGACATGGGTATCAAGCTCTATGTCCAGCAGACCCCTACGTATCAGAGCGTCGACATCGACGCCAAGCTGTAATCAACCAGGCTTTTGCCTGACTGAAAGGAGAAGGGTATGAATACGTTCATCAGTGCGGTGCTCGTCGGCCTCGTCGGCGTGTTCTGCATGTGGGACTCCCGCCTGCTCGGTCGTCTTAACTTCGAGCAGCCCCTCGTTGGCGCTACGCTCGTCGGTCTGCTGCTGGGTGATGTGCCCACCGGCCTTGCCGTCGGTGCCGCCGTCGAGCTCGTGTCCATGGGCCTGGTGCAGGTCGGCGCCGCCGTTCCGCCCGATATGGTCCTGGGCGGCATCGTGGCCGCTGCCTTTGCGTGCCTGACCGATGCTTCTGCCGAGACCGCCATGACGATCGCCATCCCGGTCGCCGTCCTGGGTCAGCTCCTCGGCATCGTGTTCCGTTCCATCATCGCCGCCCTCACCCATGTGGCAGATAGCGCGATCGATAACGGAAAGTTCAAGACCGCCTACCGCATGCACATCTGCGCCGGCTCCGGTCTGTACGCCGTCATGTACTTCCTGCCGATCTTCCTCGCCGTCTTTGTTGGCACCGACCTGGTTCAGGCCATCGTCAACATGGTTCCCGAGTGGCTGTCCACTGGTCTTAACGTTTCGACCAAGATCATGACCGCCTACGGCTTGGCCCTGCTGCTCACCATGATGATCAAGAAGGGTATGACTCCGTTCCTGTTCATCGGTTTCCTGCTCGCCGCTTACCTCAACCTGTCCGTCATCGCGGTCGCTCTGATCGGTGTGTGCCTGGCTGTCGTCTTCATGGGCTTCAAGTTCAACGGTTCCCATGCAGCCGCCGGTGTCGATTCCGACTACGATCCGCTCGAAGACGACGAAGACTAAGGAGGAACACACTATGGCAACCGCAACCAAGGACGTGTCCCTGAACAAGAAGGTCAGCCAGTTCTTCTGGCGCTCTTGGGCCATCCAGGCCTCTTGGAACTACGAGCGTCAGATGAACATGGGCTTCCTCTACGGCATGGTTCCCACGCTCGATCGCCTCTATCCGGACGAGTCCGACCCCAAGCAGCTCGCTGCTAAGAAAGAGGCTTACCACCGTCACATGGCGTTCTACAACTGCACCCCGCAGACGAGCGCTTTCATCCTAGGCCTCGCCGCCTCCATGGAGGAAGAGTACGCCAAGGATCCCGAGAACTTCGACCCCGATTCGATCAACGCGGTCAAGACCTCTCTCATGGGTCCGCTTTCCGGCATCGGTGACTCCTTCTTCCAGGGCACCATCCGCGTTATCGCCTTCGGCCTGGGCGTTCAGCTGGCTCAGCAGGGCTCTATCATGGGCCCGATCCTGGCCATGCTCATCTCCATCGTCCCCTCCGTGCTGATCACTTGGTTCGCCGCCAAGATCGGCTACCAGGGCGGCCACGAGTACCTGAGCAAGCTCCAGGGCGGCGACCTCATGGAAAAGCTCATGTATGTCTGCGGCATCGTGGGTCTCATGTCCGTGGGCGGCATGATCGCCACGCTGATCGGCGCCACCACCCCGCTGCAGTTCGCTGAGGGCACCGTCGTTATCCAGGACATCCTGGACGGCATGATGCCCCAGATGATCTCCCTCGGCCTCACCGGCCTTATGTACTGGCTCATCAAGAAGAACGTCAACACCGGTTGGCTTCTCGTGATCGCCATCGTGGGCGGCATCGCCCTCTCCGCGGCCGGCATCCTGGCCTAGTCGCGACCCAATGCTTCCCCCGGGGGCCTGCCTGGCATCCCATACCCCAGGCAGGCTTCCATCCCTAAATGTGTCAAAGGGACAGCTCCTTTGTCACATCCCCAACGGGCCGGCGACTCGGTCCAAATCACGGTAACCCTGCGTGCGTCCGGCAAAGTGGCGCCGCAAAAATCGAAAGGAATGTGTCAGATGTACGAGATCGACCTTAACCTCCCTAAGCAGATCGTCGCTGACGTCCTGTCCAACCACGAGATCCACAGCGTCGCCTTCGTCGGCTGCGGTGCTTCCATGTCCGACCTTTACCCCGCCAAGTACTTCCTGGCCAACAACACGGACAAGCTGAACGTTCAGATCTTCACCGCTAACGAGTTCAACTACGACACGCCTTCCTGGGTCAACGAGCACACCTTCGTGATCACCTGCTCCCTCGGTGGCTCCACGCCCGAGACCGTCGAGGCCAACAAGACCGCCAAGAAGCACAACTGCCCGGTCGTCTCCCTCACCAACAAGGCTGGCTCCGCTCTGACCGTCGACGCCGACCACGTCATCGTCCACGGCTTCCACGCCAACTACGCTGCCAAGTGCGAGAAGCCCGGCTATGCCATCGCTCTTGCTCTCGAGATCCTTCAGCAGACCGAGGGCTATGACCACTACGAGGACATGATCACCGGCCTCACCAACGTTTTCGATCTCTGCGAGAACGCCGCTCAGCACTGCAAGAAGCTCGCCAAGAAGTTCGCCGAGGACTTCAAGGACGACAAGATGATCTACTTCATGGCCTCCGGTGCCTCCGAGAAGATGGCTTATTCTCACGCCGCCTTCCTGTTCACCGAGATGCAGTGGATCGACGCCGCCGCCTACAACACCGGCGAGTACTTCCACGGCCCGTTCGAGGTTTCCACCGAGGGTAAGCCCTACGTTTTCTTCATGTCCGATGGTGCTACCCGTCCGATGGACGCTCGCGCCCTCACCTTCCTTGAGCGCATGGGCGCCAAGGTCGCTCTGATCGACTCCAAGGACTACGGCCTGGCTGACGCCGTGCCCGCGAGCGTCGTCACCTACTTCAACCCGCTGCTGCACCTCGCCGTTATGCGCGAGTACGGCAACCAGATCGCCGAGGCCCGTCAGCACCCGCTGACCATGCGTCGCTACATGTGGAAGCTTTCCTACTAATCACAAGTAAGTAGACCTTACGGGTTGATTGAGAGGGGATGGGGTTTGCGCCCCGTCCCCTTTTTGCTTTGGGGGCGTGTCTGTCGCGTCGCAAAACACCAGATAAAACCTACCAAAATAAACCTGTCCCTTTTTGGCAGGTGGGAGGAGATGCGTATGATCAAGGCAGTGCTGTTTGATATGGACGGCGTGCTGGTCGATACCGAGTGGTTCTACAACCGTCGTCGCGTGGCGTTTATGGAGGAGAAGGGGTTCCACTTTGACGAGATTCCCGATCTTTCGGGGTCTAACGAGCCCGCCATTTGGAAGTCGCTGGTGCCCGACGATGTTGAGCTGCGCGAGCGCCTGCGCGTGGAGTACAAGCAGGTCTACAGCCCGGACCATCCCGTTCCGTATGCCGAGCTACTCAACGAGCAGACGGAGCCGGTGATGCGTGAGCTGCACAAGCGCGGCATGAAATGTGCCATCGCGAGCTCGTCCTATCGCGAGCTCATTGACGAGCTGGTGGAGATTGCCGGTATCACCGACGTGCTGGACTACACCATCAGCGGTCACGAGTGCAGTGCATTTAAGCCCGACCCCGAGATCTACCTGCGTGCCATGGAGGCGCTGGGTGTGGAGCCTACCGAGTGCCTGGTTATCGAGGACTCGCCTTTGGGCATCGAGGCCGGCAAGCGCTCCGGCGCGCGCGTCTTGGCACTGCGTCCGCACGAGGGCGTTAACCTGGACCAAACGGGAGCCGACGCCGTCATCGACAACCTCGCCGACATTCTGACCGCTTTGTAGCGTTGATTCACCGTGAAAAGCACGGGTTCACGCGTCATCTGCTGCGGATTGGCTTAATTTGGCATCAATTTTGATCCGCTTGGCTTCGACTCGGACTAAGTGAGTAGACTTTTTGGCACATGCCGAGCACAAAGCGTATCTGCCTTAGTAAAACCGCAGGTCGGAGAGGTGGCTGTTTTGAGTGTGCTTGGTAGATCGCGAAAAGTCTACTCACTTAGAATTTGGCTCTTTGGTTGGGGAGCTGCTGGCTCGTTTTGGTTGTCGAGAGAGGGTGAATTGAAGCGCCCTCTCGCGCTCCATGCTACAATCGCCGGCATGCCCCACAATTACATCTGCCTTCGAAAGGAGCCTACGTGGCGAACGCCATCGATCAGCTCACGGACCGCGTGCTCGTGCTCGGCCGTCTCACCATCGTCCGCCGCGCCATTACTGCCGTGGCGGTCACCATCTCCGCCGTTCTCCAGACATTTCTGATTCAGGCGTTCATTCGCCCCGCCGACCTGCTTCCGAGCGGCCTCACCGGCGTCGCGGTCCTGCTCGATCGCGTCACCTCGCTCGGCGGCGTTCATATCGACATCTCGCTCGGCATGCTCGCGCTCAACATCCCCGTGGCGCTCCTTTGCTGGAGCGGCATCAGCAAGCGCTTCGTCATCTTCTCGATGATGCAGGTCATGCTCTCGTCGCTGTTCCTCAACATCTTTCACTTCGCCCCGTTTTTGGGCGACAAGATCATGCTCATCATCTTTGGCGGCGTGGTCTCGGGCCTGGGCGCCGCCATCGCGCTTAAGTCCGGCGCATCCACCGGCGGCACCGACTTTATCGCGCTGTGGGTTTCCAACCATACAGGCAAGACCATCTGGGGCGTCATCTTTGGCTTTAACTGCGCTATCCTGGCGATCTTTGGCTTTATGTTTGGCTGGGACAATGCGGCGTATTCCATCGTGTTCCAGTTTATTTCGACCAAGACCATCGACAGTTTCTACCGACGCTACGACCGTGTGACGCTGCAGATCACGACACGCAAGGCAGACGAGGTCATGACAGCCTATGTTGACCATTTTCAGCATGGCATTAGCTGCGCCGAGGTCATTGGCGGATACAGCCGCGAAAAGATGTATCTGCTGCACGCCGTTGTCTCGACCTACGAGAGCCAGGACATTATCAAGCTGGTGTGCGATATTGATCCCGGCGCCGTGATCAATGTGTTCCACACGCTCAACTTCGTGGGCGGCTGGTGGGGCGGTCATGTCGACGAGCCCATGCCCACGGCCGTACCCGATCCCGACAAGCCCGCGCGCATGGCCAGCAGGCAGGCGCGCCTCAGCGAGCAGGACAGTCTGCAGCAGGACGACGGCAAGTAAGGATTTGCTGTATGTGGTGTATCGTTTTATCAAACTGAGATAACATATAAAAAGACGTTATATACGTATTAGTTATTTCGCTATTTTGATAAGAGTGATCAGATATGCCCGCACCCAAAAATGCACCACTTTACCAGCAGATTTACGACGAAATCAAGGATGCGATCGAGAAAGGTGTTTATGCACCCAAGGAGCGTATCCCGTCCGAGCTTGAGCTTGCCGAGCAGTACGAGGTAAGCCGCATTACGGTGCGTCGCGCCGTTGAGGAGCTGTGCTCCGATGGCTACCTGGTTAAGCAGCAGGGCCGCGGCACCTTTGTCTCCACGCCGCACATCAACCGCCAGTTCCACGCCTCGACGCTGCAGACGTTTACCGCGCTGTGTGCCGACAATGACATGAAGGCGGGTGCACACGTGGTCGATCGCCAGATTGTGCCGGCACGTCAAAACGAGATGGAGTTCTTTGGCCTGCAGAAGGACGCGCTGCTACTGCACATTAAGCGCGTGCGTACGGCCGACGGCGAGCCCATCTTTGAGGAAAACATCTTTGTGCCGTTTGATACATACCGTGAGCTGTTGACGGCCGATCTTGAGGACAAGTCGATTTTTGCCGAGGTCGAGCGTGTTGGCGGAACGCCGATTGTCTCGGTTGGCTACCGTACGGTCGAGGCCGTTCGCGCTAACGCCGAGCAAGCGGCCGAGTTGGGCATTGCTCCGCACGATCCACTGCTCAATCTGCGTGCCGGCTTTATCGGCCCCAATGGCGAGCCGGTCCTGATGGGTAAGCAGTACTACGTGGGTAGCCGTTACGTCATGGTGATGTAAGTTACGCGGTTTTACCAAACCGCGTAACGGGCCGACGCTGCGCCCTTGGTTCCGCCGTTCTAACGAACGGCGGACCGGTCGACGCTGCAAACGCCCCTAAGCGGCAATCTGACGTTCAATCGTCGGTCGCGTACCGAAGTACGCTTCCCTCCTCTTTCACGTCACCTTGCTCGCTTGGGGGCGTTTTCGCTGACTTATGCTCAACTGGCGATGTTTCCGTGCTTATCAAGATAGTCATTGGGGACGTTCTTAAACGACTAGTCATTCAAGAACGTCCCCAATGACTACCCGCAGAATGAGCGTGGCTGGCCGCCGTGCGGCACTGGTCCGCGTGGCGGCGTATAATCGGCGGCAGATGACTTGGACGTTAGGAAACCATGACCGATAGCATGCAGCAGATGGCGCTCGACACGCTCGGCGCCTATTTTGGCTACACCTCGTTTCGCCCGGGGCAGGACCGCATGGTCGATGCGATCCTTGCCGGTCGCGATGCGCTGGGCGTTATGCCCACAGGCGCCGGCAAGTCCATTTGCTACCAGATGCCCGCGCTCATGCTGCCCGGCATTACCTTTGTGGTGAGTCCGCTGCTGTCGCTTATGGAGGACCAGACCCGCGCGCTGCTCGCGGCGGGTGCGCGCCCCAGTTATCTCAACTCCAGCCTTACTCCGGCCCAGCAAAACACCGTGCTCAAGCGGGCGCGCGAGGGCCGCTACCAACTTATGTACGTGGCGCCCGAGCGCCTGCTCGAGCCGCGCTTTTTAGCCTTTGCGCAGGAGGCCGCGGCGGACGGCGGCATTGGCGTGCCGCTCGTGGCCATTGACGAGGCCCACTGCGTGAGCCAATGGGGCCAGGATTTCCGCCCCGCCTACCTGCAGATTCGTGAGTTCATCGATTCCCTGCCGCAGCGCCCCATCGTGGCGGCCTTTACCGCTACGGCGACTGAGCGTGTGCGCGCGGACATTCAGCAGATGCTCGGCCTGCAAAATCCCGCGACGGTGGTGACGGGCTTCGATCGCAAGAACCTCTACTTTGGCTGCGAGGAGATGGGCGACAAGGCCAAGGCAGCCTGGGTGCGCGACTATGTGATTGCGCATTCGGGCGAGAGCGGCATCGTGTATTGCTCGACCCGCAAGACGGTCGATGCGCTGGCAGGCGAGCTTGCCGAGGCGCTGGGCCCCAGCGGCATTCGCGTTGGCCGCTACCATGCCGGCATGGGCAACGACGCCCGCCGTCAAAGCCAGCGTGCCTTTATTGACGACGATCTTCAGGTGATGGTTGCCACCAACGCCTTTGGCATGGGCATCGACAAGCCCAACGTGCGCTACGTGATCCACAACAATGTGCCCGAGAGCATCGAGGCCTACTACCAGGAGGCGGGCCGCGCCGGCCGCGATGGCGATCCGGCCAGCTGCCACTTACTGTGGAACGGCAACGATTTTCGCATGCGCCGCTTTTTAATCGACCGCGGCGATGCGGCCGACGAGGCGCTCGACGACGGGCAACGCGCGTGGGCGCTCCAAAATCGATATCGTCTGCTCAGCCAGATGGAGGGCTACTGCAATACCACCGGCTGCCTGCGCGAATATATGCTGCGCTACTTTGGCGACGAGGCCGCGGCCGAGCATGCTGCTGCGGCTGGTGCGGGCGCCACCGCCACGGACGAAGCCGAGGGCTGCGGCAACTGCAGCAACTGCCTCACGCAGTTCGAGGTCGAGGACGTCACCGATATGGCCCGCGCCGCCGTGCGCTATGTGGCCACGCGACCCATGCGCTTTGGCAAGTCGCTGATCGCCGACGTGCTCCACGGCGGCAATACCGAGCGCATTCGCCAGATGCATCTGGACGAGGACCGCGGCTACGGTGAGCTGTCGAGCGAATCGGTCGGGCGCATCAAGGACATCATCGGCCAGCTGTGCGGCCGCGGTTATTTGGCCACCTCGCAGGGGCAGTACCCGGTCGTGGGACTGGGTCCGCGTGCCGGCGAGGTCGAGGATGAGGCGTTCGCCTTTACCGTTAAGCGTCGCGCGTCCAAGCGCAAGGCCTCGGCTCGCGCCCGCCGTGCGGTGGATCTGCTGCGCGAGGAGGCTGAGCTGGATCAGCGCCCGCGCGTGGGCGACGATGCCGAGCTGTTCGAGCGCCTGCGTGCCTTGCGCAAGGAGATCTCGACCGAGCTGGAGATGGCGCCGTACATGGTCTTCTCCGACAAGGCTCTGCGCGGTCTGTGCCGCCTGCGCCCTCAGACGCGCGACGAGCTGATCCAGGTCAACGGCATTGGCGAGAAAAAGGCCGACGCCTTTGGCGAGCAGTTTATGGCGGCGATTGAAGAATTTGAGTCCGAGCATGCACGGGATGGAGCGTAACGATGGCAACCGACGATAAAGCTGGCCGCACCGACGTGTCCGCCGTACCGCTGTACCAGCAGGTCATGGACGACCTGAAGGGCGAGATCGCGCGCGGCGTGTATGCGGCCGGTTCGCGCATTCCTTCCGAGATGGAGCTCGCGAAGTCTTACGGCGTGGGACGCATCACCGTGCGCCGCGCCATCGAGGAGCTGTCGCGCGCGGGATATCTCAACCGCCAGCAGGGGAGGGGTACCTTTGTGTGCGCTCCCAAGCTCAAGCGCAAGATTCACCAGAAGGGTGACGTCCAGAGTTTTACTGAGGGTTGTGCTGCCAACGATATGGTGGCCGGAGCGCGCCTGGTGTCGCGCACGGTGGTTGCGGCGACGCGCGAGGACGCGGCGTTTTTTGGCGTGGAGCCCGGCAGTGAGCTTATCGTGGTCGAGCGCGTGCGCACGGCCGACGGCATCCCCGTCATGCTCGAGAACAACGCCTTTGTGCTCGCCGACCATCCCTACCTGCAGACGCTGGCCGCCGAGGACCTCACCGATAACTCGATCTTTGCGCTCGTTGCCGACCACTCGGGCCGCGCGCCGCTCAAGTCCGACCCCTGTACCGTGGAGATCGCGCTTGCCGATGCCCAGGTGGCCCCGCTGCTGGAGGTGCCGGTCGGCGAGCCTCTCTTTTATATGGAGGCGTATTTTACCGATGCAGACGAGCGCCCCCTGCTGCTCGGGCGCCAAAAGATCGTGGGCTCGCGTTACGTGTTCGACATCTAACGTTCATAGATAGAACAACATAGAACAAATTTGCCGAAATGACTTCACCGGTGAAGCTTTGCGTGGTATAAATAGGACAACATAGAACGACCGTAGGTACGAGCTGCTGTCGTTCAAAGCCGCCACACAAGGAGGAGCGTCACCGTGAACGCACACGATCTGATTCAGGAAATCATCGAGCGCAAGGGCAAGGTCGAGAATGTCTTTTGGATCGCCTGCGGCGGTTCGATGATCGACCTCATGCCGGCTAACGAACTGCTCAAGCGCGAGGCCACCACGTTTACCTCGACGGTCTACACAGCGCGCGAGTTTTGCCTGATGGCCCCCAAGAGCCTAGGGCCGAAGTCACTCGTCATCGCCTGCAGCCACAGCGGCAATACGCAGGAGGTCGTCGACGGTTGCGAGATGGCGCTGGCAGCCGGCGCCGAGGTCGTGGCCATGACAGACTGCGAGGGCTCCAAGATTGATAACGGCAAGTGGACCACCTGGGTCTACCCTTGGGGCGAGGGCGTGTCGCAGGCCGAGGTGCCGCAGGGCATCGGCGCTCTGATCGCCGCCGAACTGCTCCACCAGCAGGAGGGTTACGAGGCGCTCGCCGATATGTACGCCGGCCTTAAGCAGATGGATGCGCTGTTGCCCGCTGCCCGCGAGAAGGTTAATGCCGAGCTGGGCGATCGCTTTGCCGAGCTCTGCCAGCAGCACGAGTTCTTCTACATCCTGGGATCCGGCCCCAACTTTAGCCAGACCTACGCCATGGCCATCTGCTCGCTCATGGAGATGCAGTGGCAGCACTGCAGCTACATCCACTCCGGCGAGTACTTCCACGGCCCGTTCGAAGCCACCGAGCCCGGCGTGTTCTACTTTGTACAGCTCGGATCGGGCGAGTGTCGCCCCATGGAGGAGCGGGCGCTCGCATTCCTCAACACGCATACCGATACGGTCATGGTGCTCGATGCGCTCGAGTACGGCGTGGGTGAGGTGCCCGCCAGCGTGCGTTCGTTCCTAGAGCCGATCTTCTTCTACGCGATGAGCCGCGAGCTGCGCGCCGCTCGCGGCAAGGTGTTCGACCACAGCCCCGAGGTTCGTCGCTACATGGGCATCGAGCAGTACTAAGTAGCTGGGAAAGCAATCTTTTACGACGGGGCCTTCACCAAACGAGGGTCCCGTTTGCGTCGCGGCACCCCGTCCCAGCTGTCTGATAACGAAGTCAAATACTTTCCCCAGAAGTGAACGACCTATTTTGGACCCCTGAAGCATCCGCACTTTTTGGCGCCAAAACCGCAGGAAAATCTCGATGAAACCGCAGGAAATAGCAGCTGAAAAGTGTCGATGCTTCGGGGGTCCGATTTTGCTCGCTCACTTTGCGGGAAAAGTATTAGACCTGAATCTGCGAGCGTGTCGCGTGAGCCAAAAAAGCGGGCCGTGCCGGGGATTTCCGGCACGGCCCGCCCTGCATTGCGTCCGTTATGAGCGAGTTGCCGCGTCAACCGGCGAACTACTTTGCGTCGTAGGCCTCGGCATCCCACCAGTCGAGCTGGGCGATGTTGTCGCGAATGTGCTGGCAGCTCTTGTGGAAGCCCTCGAGCTCGTGCTCGGAAAGGTCGAGCGTGTAGACCTCCTCGACGCCCTCGGCGCCGATCACGCACGGCAGGGAGGTGAAGATGCCCTCCTCGCCATACTGGCCGGTCATGAGCGTGGAGGCCGAAAGCACGGCATGCTCGTTGTGCAGCACGGCGGCGCAGACACGCGCAGCGGAGTTGGCGACGGCGTACTCGGTGCACTGCTTGCCCTGGTAGGTCACATAGCCGCCCTTGCGCGCGAGCTCCTCGACCTCCATGTGGTCAAAGGCGTACTTGTCGGGGTTTTCGGCCTGAAGCTCGTTGAGGCTCTTGCCGGCGATGGTTGCGGCCTTAAAGGCGGCCAGCTGGCTAAAGCCATGCTCGCCGATCATGTAGGCGTCGATGGACTTGGGGCTCACACCGACCTTCTTGGAGATCTCGGTGCGCAGGCGGGCGGAGTCCAGACCGCAGCCCGAGCCGATGATCTTCTTGGGATCGTAGCCGGTCAGGTGCCACAGCTCGGTGCACACGACGTCGCAGGGGTTGGAGATGCTCACGAAGATGCCGTCAAAGCCGGCGTCGACGATGCGCTTGGCAAAGGTGCGGGCGGCGTCGGTGGTAAAGAACAGCTCACCGTCGCGGTTGCCGGCGGCCAGCGCGACCTTGCCGGCAGCGTTGACGATGACGTCGCAGCAGGCCAGCTCCTCGTAGTGGTCGTAGCAGTTGACGATCTTGGTGTTGTACGGGACAAACGAAAGGGAGTCGCGCAGGTCCTGGACCTCGGATGTCACCTTGGTCTCGTTGATATCGCACAGGTACAGCTCATCGGCAATGCCCTGCATGAGCAGGCTGTTGGCGACATGTGCTCCTACGTGGCCCTGGCCGACCACACCGATCTTACGCGTCTGGTACATATATGTATCCTTTCGGCCGAGTTTCTCGCGTCGAACCATTGTAGCCTCCTGCCGTCACTTTGCTAGGCTAAAGCGAAGTAGATTTTTGGGACATGCTTTAATCTCTACTTTTGGAGTGATTTGGGCCGCTGGCGACATCGCCGGGCGATGTGCTCGCGCGGATGGGGCCGCTCGTTGTACCATAGCTGCAACTGACTCGTAAGGAGCATCCATGCCTATTCGCATTCCCGACGCCCTCCCTGCCGCCGCGCAGCTCGAGAGCGAGAACATCTTTGTCATGACCGAGTACCGCGCGCTGCATCAGGACATCCGTCCGCTGCGCGTGCTCATCCTCAACCTCATGCCCACCAAGATCGCCACCGAGACGCAGATCATGCGCAAGCTCTCCAACACGCCGGTGCAGGTGGAGGTGGACCTGCTGCGTACCAAGACGCACGAGGCCACGCACGTGAGTGCCGGCCACCTGGAGACGTTCTACCGCACGTTCGACGACATCCGCGATATCCACTACGACGGCCTGATTATCACGGGCGCGCCGGTGGAGCAGATGCCGTTCGAGGAGGTCGACTACTGGCCCGAACTCTGCCAAATAATGGACTGGTCTACCACGCACGTACACTCTACGCTGCACATTTGCTGGGGCGCGCAGGCCGGCCTGTACCATCATTACGGTATCCAGAAGTATGACCTGCCGGCAAAGGCGAGCGGCGTGTTCGAGCATTATCTGGTGAAGCCACAAAGCCCGCTGGTCCGCGGCTTCGACGACCGGTTCTATGCCGTGCATTCGCGCAACACCGATGTGCGCCGTGAGGACGTGGAGGCCGAGCCGCAGCTTGAGGTCGTGGCCGTGTCCGACGAGGTGGGCCTGTACATCGTCAAGTCGACCGACAGCCGCCGTTTCTTTGTCTTTGGCCATCCCGAGTACGATACCGACACGCTGCGCCTGGAGTACGAGCGCGACGTGAAGCGCGGCCTCAACCCTCAGGTGCCGGCGCATTACTTCCCGGGCGACGATCCAGCCGCCGAGCCGCGCAACGTCTGGCGCAGCCAAGCTCAGCTGCTCTACACCAACTGGCTCAACTACTACGTCTACCAGACCACGCCCTACGACCTGGCCCGCGCCGGCGAGGAGCACTAGGCCTGTCGGGAGGTGCGCCGGCGGTTAGGCGCTGATGATGTTGGGCAGCGGCAGGTCGTGGGCATCGGTGGGAACGTGGTCGACGCGCTGTTCGTCAAAGGCGATGCCGATGATTTGGCATGCGGGCGAGAGCATGGGAAGGTAGCGGTCGTAGCAGCCCCCGCCGTAGCCCAGGCGCGCACCGGTGCGGTCGAAAGCCACGAGCGGCACGACAACCATGTCGAGCTCGGCGGCGGGTACGATGGGGTAGCGATTGCTGTCGATATCCGTAGCTGCGAAGGCCCGCGTGGGATGAGCGATAAACGGAGCCGCGGATACATCGCCGGCGGCGACCGTTCGCATACACATGCGCTGGCCGCATGCGGCGGCGTCGCTTGCCGAGAGCATGCACGGATAGGCTACGCGCCAGCCGCGCGCGGCGGCCGCAGCGGCAAACGCGGCTGGGTCGACTTCGGAACCCATCGCGGCATAGACGGCAACGGTGTGCGGCGCCGCGGCATCCAAGCGGCCTAGCAGCTCAACCAGCCGCGCACAGATATCAGCAGACTTCGCCGCCCGCAAGTCCAAATCAAGAGCATCGCGCCGAGCAATCACCGCCCGCCGCAACTCAGCCTTGTCCATCCCGGCTTCCTCTCCCAAACCTACCAAAAAGGGACAGGTTTATTTTG
>CALJCO010000108.1 GCA_938023905.1 uncultured Collinsella sp.
CTTGCAGCGACGGACCTCGGGACGCTCTTACACCACGTCTGCGCGCGCCACCCTTGTTATTCCTCATATTATTGAATTTTGTTGATAATCCAAAACATTACGCGTCGGATTTGCGGCCCCGATTGCCGCCAAATTATTGAGGGATGCTGAATACTCGCGTTTTTGCACGCCGCCGTCGGGGGGACCCGTTCAACAGACGGCAAATCTAGCAAATTCGCCTACTCGATGCCATCGAGAAGCTCTGATACCGTCATGCCAAGCGCGGGCGCAAGTTTAAATAGAATCTCGAGCGTACTGTTTGCCTTTCCGCTTTCGATTTGATCGAGATAAGGTCGGCTGATTCCAACCGCCACGCAAAAATCGACCTTGGAGATACCAAGGGCCTTGCGCGTCCGCTCGACTCGCTCGCCAAGAATCTGTTTCGCATGTTCATTCATGCAGACGAGTTTGAAATGGAGCAAAACAAAAACGTAAACTATAGTTTACGTTTTGCCGAATATACAGGAGTTTTCTATGTCGGCTTGCTCAATTTGCATGCGTCAGAAATCACGTTGCGCAGACGGTGTGCAGCCCAAGTTTGTCGTCGTTGAGGCCGAATACCTTTCCCCAGACGAACGAACGGCCTTCGCGTTGCTATCGAGCCGTGTTGCGACCGCACTGCTCCCCGACCCGGCGAGAGGCGATCTCGCCGCTCATTGCCAGGCGTACGGCTGCGCCCTTGACCAGGCCGTAGTAATAGCAACCAGCCAACGCGGCCTGCCGCTCCTTTTAGAAGCCGGCATAGCACTCACCCTTCGCGGCGCCGGATACGAAAACGAGGCCGCCGCCGATGTAGTCTTTCAACCACGATCGAGCGGCGGCCTCGCAGCAGCCATTGAATATGCATGCAGGCTCGTTGCCTAAAAGGACAAGCTAGAAACCAAAGCCAAAGCCCGTTCCGGTAATCGCCGAGTACATAAAGTAAACGTTGATCACGTTGAGGAACACACCCGTGATGCAACCGTTACGCAGGTAGCGCTCGCACACGATGCGCGCCATGGCGGCGGAGTCCTCATTGTTCTTGGCTTGGCGTCCTGCCGTAAAATACGTCGCCACGCTCAGCAGCAGGTTGAGCACCGGCAGTGCCAGCAGCTCGTAGCTCTTGCCCCAGCGCGTCACCTCGCCGGCGGCGTTAAACTTCGTTGCCACCTCGGGACCAATGTTGGGGATCACAAACGCCGCTACCACCAGCGGAAGCACCGCAAGCACCAGCAGCGCGATACCCATGTAGCCGGCTTTTTTACCATATTTAAACATGCACGTCGTCCTTACACGTTAAAGCGGAAGTGCACGACGTCGCCATCGGCCATGACATAGTCCTTGCCCTCGATGCGCAGCTTGCCAGCGGCCTTGGCGCCCTGCTCGCCGCCGAGCTCGATGTAGTCGTCATAGCCAATGACCTCGGCCTTAATAAAGCCGCGCTCAAAGTCGGTGTGGATGACGCCGGCGGCCTGCGGGGCGGTCGCACCCTGGCGCACCGTCCAGGCCTTGACCTCCATCTCGCCAGCCGTAAAGAACGACTGCAGGCCGAGCAGCTTATAAGCCGCCTGCGCGAGCACGTCCAGACCGGGCTGCTCCAGGCCCAAGCTCTCCAGGTAGTCGGCCGCATCCTCGGGATCGAGCTCGGAAAGCTCGGCCTCGATCTTGGCGCAGATCGGCAGCGGCTTGACGCCATCGATGGGCGCCAGGTCCTCGTTGAGCATGTCCTCGTCTACGTTGGCCACATACAGGATGGGCTTCATGGTGAGCAGGAACAGGCCCTTGGCAGCGGCGCGCTCCTCGTCGGTCATCTCCATGGATGCGGCGCGCTTGCCCTCGTTGAGCCAGGCAAGCAGGCGCTTGGCCACCTCGAACTTGGGCATGAGCTCCTTGTCGCGCTTGGCCTCCTTCTCGAGCTTGGGCAGCTGCTTCTCGAGCGTGCCCATGTCGGCCAGGATGAGCTCGGTCATGATGGTGTCGGCATCGCCGGCGGGATCGACGAACTCACCCGTGCGGCCCACCTCACGCATGACGTTGGGGTCCTTAAAGTAGCGCACGACCTCGCAGATAGCATCGGTCTCGCGGATGTTTGCCAAGAACTGGTTGCCCAGGCCCTCGCCCTCGTTGGCGCCCTTCACCAGGCCTGCGATGTCGACGAACTCGACCGTCGCCGGCACAATGCGGCCCGGGTTGACGATGTCGGCGAGCTTTTGCAGGCGGCTATCGGGCACGTCGACGATACCCACGTTGGGGTCGATCGTGGCAAACGGGTAGTTGGCGGCAAGGCCGGTCTTTTTGGTAAGCGCGGTGAACAGCGTCGACTTGCCCACGTTGGGCAGGCCCACGATACCGATGGAAAGGGACACGACAGCTCCTTTTGGTGCAGGTACTTCAAACTGTATAAGTATAGCGCCGCCGCAGCATCCGGGCTAATCCGGACACCACGGCGGCGCAAATGAAGCAGAGATGCGTGAGGGTTCGAGACAGCAGTCCTTACTTAAGCTCGGGCCAGAAATCCTTGTTGGCCTCGATGAGCTCGTCCAGGATCTGCTTGGCAACGCTCGCCGAAGGAATGGTCTTGGAGAGTGTGAGTGCCTGCCAGAGCTTCTGGTAGCTGCCCTCGACCCAAGCCTGGACAACGAGCTTCTCGACGGAAACCTGCTGCTCCATCAGGCCCTTCTGGAACTGCGGAATCGGGCCCTGGCAAATCTTCTCAAAGCCGTTGGAACCAACGATGCAAGGCACCTCGACCATGGCCGTCGGGTCGAAGTTGGGCACAGCGCCATCGTTGGGGACGATCAGCAGGAAGCGCTCGAGCGTGTTCTCGGCCAGTGCGCAGGCAAGGTCGACGATGTAGTTGGCATGTACATCCGGCTCAAAGCCGCCGTCTTTAGCCGTACCCTTGGCGATGATGTCGCGGCAAGCGCCAAAGACCTTCTTCTCGCGGCCGTCCATAACCTCATTGGCGCGAGTGTAGTTGGGGTCAGACGTCTCGACGACATAGTCCGGGTACAGGTAATACTTGAGGTAGGTATTGGGAATCGTCTCGGGATCGACAGCATAGACATCCTTGGCCTTGCCGAAGGTGTGAATCCAGCTCTCCTCGACATGCTGCTCCTTACCGGCCTCGTGTTCGATGCCGTCCAGGTAGCCGTTCTTAGCCATGTGCTCCTTAATCTGCGGCATGAGGTCGTTGCCCTCCTTGTCGTAGATTTTGCTCCACCAACCAAAGTGGTTGAGGCCGTAGTAGCTATACTGCAGCTCGCGACGATCCTTGATGCCGCACATACGGCTCATCTTATCCATGAGGTCGATCGGCATGTCACAGATGTTGATGATGCGGCTGTTGGGGCGCAGCACGCGGCAGGCCTCGGCGACGATAGCTGCGGGGTTGGAGTAGTTGAGCATCCAAGCGTTGGGGCTGTACTTCTCCATGTAGTCGAGAATCTCGATGACGCCGCCGATGGAGCGCATGCCGTAGGCGATACCGCCGGCACCGCAGGTCTCTTGGCCAACGCAGCCGTACTTGAGAGGAATCTTCTCGTCGAGCTCGCGCATGGCGTACAGGCCGACGCGGATGTGAGCAAGTACGAAGTCAGTACCGGTAAAAGCGGTTTCGGGGTCGGTGGTGTAGTTGAACTCAACCTCGGGAGCGTTCTCATGGAAGTAGATCTCGCAGGCCTTGGCCACGGTCTCCTGGCGCTCGGCGTTGTTGTCGTAGAAGGTCACCTTGTTGACCGGGAAGCGGTCGCGCTCCTCAAGCAGCATCAGGGCAATGCCCGGAGTGAAGGTAGAGCCACCGCCGGCAATGGTCACGGCATAGTTTTTCTTGGACATGATGTCCTCCTCATTCTGGCCGCTTGCTCAATCCATCCCCGCACGCGGCCTGTACGGTTTGGAATTGTTACCTAGAAGTGGAGTTTTTTATCTCTAGAATCGGCCTTGCGGTGCATACCGGCTCTGCAAGGCCGATTGTTTCGATGGACGATGGTTTACAGAAGACTCTCGAACTTCAGAAGACTCTCGAACTTCTCGCGAACCTGCGGGACGGTAAGGCCGATGATGACCTGGATTGACTGACCTTGGATCACCAAGCCATGCGTACCGATCGCCTTGAAGGAAGCCTCGGGTGCAACGACGCTCTTGTCCTTGACGTTAACGCGCAGACGGGTAGCGCAGTTAGTTACATCGACGATGTTATCCGTGCCACCGAGCAGATCGAGGATGTTTTCGGCAAGCACCAAGCGCTCATCATCTTTACTCTGGGCGACCGATTTGCCAGCAGCAGCACCGCTCTGCTTTTGCTTGTAGTCGGCCTTGGACTTGAGCTCGACCTCAACATCGTCATCCTCGCGACCGGGGGTCTTAAAGTCGAACTTGACGATCAGGAAACGGAAGACCACGACCCAAAGGGCGGTAAAGCACAGACCGACAAGGATGGAGATGGTGTACTGCAGACCGTGTGCGGCCCAAAGGGGCAGCCAGTCCCACGAGAGCATCGAGATGATGCCGCCGTCGAAGATGCCCACGACGCCAAGGAGGTTTTGAGCCATGCAACCAAGCGCTCCGAGCACGCAGTGGACGACGAACAGGCCGGGCGCGATGAACAGGAAGGTGAAGTCAAGCGGCTCGGTAATACCGCAAAGCATAGCGGTAAGGGTGACGGGAATGAGCAGAGCCTTGACGCGCTGCTTGCGCTCGGGTTTGGCGGTCATATAAAACGCAATGGCGACGCCAAGCGAGCCGAAGACTTTAGTCCATCCAGGGCAGGTATAGGCAGCCCAGGGTGCGGCATCCTTAAGAGCAATGCTCGGATCGGCAGCCAGTTGGGGCAGGATGTTAGCCCAAGCGGCAAAGATGCCGCCATTGACCGCCGCGTTGTCGTAATAGAACGGCGTATAGATAAAGTGGTGAAGGCCTGTAGGGATCAGCACGCGCTCGAAGAAAGCAAAGACGCCCACACCAAACGTACCGGCGGAAAGGATGAATCCCTGGAAGGCGGCGATAGCAGCCTGAACATGCGGCCACACCAGGCAGGCGATAAGAGCGACCGGAACCATAACGAAGAAACCGATCATATAGATGAACACGGAGCCCGAGAACACGCCCAGCCACTCAGGAAGTTCTGTGTCGAAGAACTTGTTATGCAGCATCGTGGCGATACCAGAGATAATGAGCGCGCCCATGATGCCCATGTCAAGCGTTTTGATGCTTGCGATAGTGGCAAGACCAGTACCGCTGCCCGCCTCGACAGAGTAGTCGACACCAAAGACAGGGCCCCACTGCCCCAAGATTGTGCTTACAAAGTAGTTGAAGGTAAGGTAGATGGCCAAAGTCTCCATGCAGCAGCGAGCGTTCTGCTTGTTCGCGAGCGAGATTGGCAACGCTACGCAAAACAGCAACGGCATCTGGTTAAAGAGCGTCCAACCACCCTGGAGCAGCACATTCCAGCAATCAAACCAAAGATGACCCGCTGTGGCCATCTCGCCAAAGATCGCCTCGGTGGTAAACAACGTACCCAGGCCGACGACGATTCCGGAAAATGCGAAAAGAATTGCAGGCGTGTACATTGCACCGCCGAAACGTTGTATCTTTTGCATCATGACGGGGAATCCCCCTCTCTTCATTCGGAGCGACTGCGGTTTTGGCTTCACTCGAGACCGCAGACGCGCCGTTTGCGTGTACCTCGTGCAATAGGACGGGTGGGCCCGCTTCCCTGACTTCTTGCGCTTCTATTTTTATCATATCACTTATCTAGACAAGTTAATACGGTTTCTATGTTCGGTCAACGGTCGATAATTGACGATGAGCGGTTTATTTCAAAGGTTTTGCCTGTTATTACCTGTTTGTCTAAAACTTCTAAAACAAAATATTTATCAACTTGTCTAGATAGGCTTGTATAAGGATGTTTACATACCTATACTTCATTACAACATTCACCAACACGTTAAGGAGTCACCATGAAAAGCGCGGTCTTCTATGGAAAGCACGATCTCAGGGTCGAGGATTCGACAAAGCCGGCCGTGGGCAAGCGCGACGTTCTGATCAACGTCAAGGCTTGCGGCGTCTGCGGTACCGACGTTCATATCTATGAAGGCGACAAGGGTGCAGCCGACGTTACCCCGCCCACGATCCTTGGTCATGAGTTTGCGGGCGTTGTCGAGGCCGTGGGCAGCGACGTCGCTGGCTTTAAACCGGGCGATCGCGTGTGCATCGACCCAAACCATCCCTGCGGCTGCTGCGAACCCTGCCGCGACGGAATCAACCACTACTGCGAGCATATGACCGGTTACGGCACCACCGTTAACGGCGGCTTTGCCGAGTACTGCTCCGTCGATATGCAGCAAGTCTACAAGTTGGGCGATCACACCAGCTTTGAGCAGGGTGCTATGACCGAGCCCGTCGCCTGCTGCCTGCACGGCATCGATATGTGCAACATCAAGCCCGGCAGCACGGTTGTCGTCATCGGCGGTGGCATGATCGGTCTGCTCATGATGCAGCTTGCCAAAAACGCCGGCGCCACCAAGGTTGTCTTGCTCGAGCCCGTCGAGGGCAAGCGCGAGGTTGCGCTCAAACTCGGCGCCGATCTGGCAATTGATTCCATCCACGAGGACGTCCCGGCCCGCCTGAAGCAGGAGGGCGTCGGCAACATCGATGTCGTTATCGAGTGTGTTGGCAAGCCCGTCACCATCGAGCAGGCCATCCAGATCGCCGGCCACAAGGCTACGGTCATGATGTTCGGCCTCACCAAGCCCGATGAGACAATCACCGTCAAGCCCTTCGAGGTCTTCCAGAAGGAGCTTGTGCTCACCTCGTCCTACATCAACCCTTATACGCAGCGTCGCGCGCTCGAGCTCATCGACTCGGGCAGGATCGACGTTTCCTCGATGGTCGCAAAAGTGGCCTCCCTCGACGAACTCGGCGCCATCCTGTCAGACCCGGCCCTGCGTGCCATGGGTAAATATATAATCGACCCCAGCAAGTAAATCGATTGACACCTGCGCGGGCGGCCCTCACCCGTCGTTCGCGCACCCAGCTCTAGGAGACCGTCATGGCGCGAGCCATCTTCCAAACTATTTATGACAACGTGAAGCAGTCGATTGACGACGGCACATACGCCTATCAGAGTTATCTGCCTTCGGAGACTGAGCTCACGCAGCTGTTTGACTGTTCGCGCATGACGGTCCGTCGTGCCATCTCGATGCTTGCGGCAGATGGTTACGTGCTCCCCCAGCAAGGCAAAGGCATGCGCGTCATTCGCAACATCAGTGACGAGAAGAGTCGTGGTGGCGGCGGACTCGAGACCTTTAAGGAAATCGCGGTCAACCGAGGCTTTGAGCTCAAGACTGTCACCACCGTCTTTGAGCTCCTCATCTGCAGCAAGGCGCTCTCCAAGATTACTGGGTTTCCCGAAGGCTGTGAGCTCACACGCGCCAAACGCATCCGTTATGCAGACGGACAAGCCGTGTGCTCCGACGACTCCTATTACCTAAGCTCACAAGTACCGGGGCTGACACCCGAGATTGTCAACGACTCGATCTATCGTTACCTCGAAGAAGATCTTGGCATTAAGATTGCCACGGGCAAACGCGATGTAACGATCGAGCATCCCACGCCCGAGGATACGCGTGTGCTCGATCTTGACGACTTTAACGCACTCGCCGTTATACGCGGGCAGACCTACAACGCCGACGGCATCCTTATGGAATACACCGAGACCAAACAGGTCCCCGGGTTCTTTTTGCTCCATGAAACCGTGACGCGCAACGGTAGCGGTCGAACCGGCCACCAAAGCAGCATGAACTAACCATCTATTAGTTGCGGTGGAATAGTTCCTAGAATGGCCAGCTTAAGGGCAAAACAGGAACTGTTCCACCGCAACTTTTTTGGCCGGCGGGGCAGTACCTGTCCCATCGGCCATCATTTACGCTCTTTTAGCTAGTCCGCGAGCTTTTCCACCTGGTCGAGCATCTTATCGAGCTTGGCCTTTGCCTCGGCCTTGACCTTCTCAGCTTCTTCGTGAGCCTTCGCCTTCTGGGCGGCCTTTTCCTCAGCTTCGGGATCGACGACGACCAGATGGGACGCGTCATGCTCAACCAACTTGAGCGCATGCTCGGGGCACACCTTAACGCAGGCACCACAGCCCAAGCAATACGTGGACTCCAACGCAAAGCGACCGCTTCCCACCAGATCGCAGGCGAACGTGGGACATACATTGACACACTCGCCACACGACGTGCACTTGTCAAAATCGCACTCAGGCGTGCTCACCTGCATGTTCTGGGCAAGCTCGGGGTGGTTTTGCAGCGTCGAGAGCACCAGCTGCCGCCCGTGCGTAAGCGTACGGCGGCGCTTGGTCGTCGTGGTGCCGCACATGGTGTTGAGCGTACGCTCCAACTGGGTAATCTGGTGGCGATGGGCTTTGAGCTTCTGCGTCACCGAGGCCAGCGCCGCCGTTGCCGGGTTGAGCTTGGTCACCGTCAGGCCCGTGGTGCGAGCGATCTTTTCCATGTACTCCTTGCGCTCGTACTCGCGGCGCTTATGGCATTTGAGGCTCTTGGGGTCGACCTCCAAGCCCATACCCGTGCCAGACCACTCCTCGGCCTTCGCAATGGCCTCGCCCAGAATATCCTCACCGCCGGTGTTGCGGCATTTATCGCACACGCCCAACGGCAGGTACACGCTCACGTTGGGATAGTCGGCCAGTACCGAAAACCAGGTCTCGGCCGTAATATCGCCCACACAGGCAACAACAACCTCGTTCTCGCGCGGCATGCGCTTAAGGGCGCGCGTGCAGGTGACGTAGGCGGTCTCGTGGCTCGTAGCCGCCGAGACAATGTCGTCGTAGACGTTTTTGGGCGCCAGGCGCGGCGAGATGATTGCCTCGGTCGGACAGGCAGCGGCGCACAGGCCGCACTTACGACAGGAGTCGAGGATCTCAATGGCGTCTTCCTCGACCTCGATAGCGTTGACCGGGCACACGTCCATGCACGCGGCGCAGCCGCTCTTTTCGTTTTTGCAGGTCAAGCACGGAATGGTGTTGCCGCGCGGACGCTCCTTGTAGTCGGCAGGATTCCACTGAGGCGCCGACGGATCGAGTGCATCGGTCACGCCGCCAAGCGGGTTTTTAAGAAAGTCGAAACCCTTGCTGATCTCGATAATGTCATCAAACAGATCGTGTTCCTGCGCCATGCGCGGCCCCTTCCTGAGCAGTGCAAACAAGCAAGAGATAATGATACGCTATCGGCCCACACCTCGGGCAAATTACACGCGGAGCATCTTTGCGGCGATAGCCCATGGCCTATCGCCGCCTCGATTGCACAAGGCCAATCAAACGCCAAACTATACCTCGCACATGAGCTGCACGAGCTTTTGTTTGGTCACCTTGGCCTGCTCGTTGACCATATTACGCTCGTTTCTAAAGACCGCATTTGCAACACTTTGCAGATCGGCATCGGAAATCTCGCCAAGACCCAGCTCCTCGAGCGTCGTCGGCAGACCGATGCACTGGCAAAACTCGAGCACCTGATCAAGCTCGGGCGCACGCTCCAGGCGCAGCTGCACCACCAGACCAAATGCCACGGCCTCGCCATGCATCGCCCTGCACTCGGGCAGAATCGTCAGACCGTTGGCGATGGCATGGGCAAGCGCTAGGCCACCGCTCTCAAAGCCGACGCCCGAGAGCAGAATATTGCACTCGATCAAGCGCTCAACCGCCGGCGATGTTCGCCCCTTTTTGAGATCGCGCTTGGCAGCGACGCCGCACTCCATAAGCGTGTCATAGCAGGCACGAGCCGCAACCAAGGCCAAGTGTCCCGGCGCGCCACCGTGCTCGTTGGCGCCCCGCGCCGCGGCGCACGAACGCGCCTCGAAGTACGTTGCCAGTGCGTCGCCCATGCCGGCGACCGTCATACGCAGCGGGGCTGCCGCGACCACGTTGGTATCGACCACGACCAGGTCTGGATTCTTCTCGAGCATCAGGTAACGGTCAAACGACCCATCCTCGTGATACAGCACCGAAATCGCGCTGCACGGACCGTCCATCGAAGCAGCCGTGGGGCATACGCACAACGGCAACTCGGCATAAAACGCAACGGCCTTGGCGATATCGAGCATCTTGCCGCCGCCAATACCCACCACCATGTCGCAATACTCAGCCTGGGCTTCCTTAGCCATTTCGACAACGGCCTCTTCCGTACACGGACCGTCATAAATCTTAAAGAACGGCTCACTCAGATCGTCGTCCAGAAATCCATCGACGATCTGCCTGCACAGCCGATCCTCGGTGCCCTGGTCAAACAAGACATAGGCAGCGCAGCCCAACCATGACAAATACCTGCCCTGGCGCGAAAGTTCGCCCGGCCCCTGAACATACCGGCCGGGACCGCCATAAACCATGGGAAGCACCATACGAGAATCCGCCCTTCATCAAACAACGATTGGTGCAAAGTAACCTGCCCCCTTTGCACCATAGCAAAAAGGGGCAAAGCCATCTGCTGGCTTTGCCCCTTCCTTAGCTTGATTTACTCATCCATGAGATAGTAGTGGCCCAGTGCGTCGGCACCCAGGATGGCGTTTGCGACCATCTCGGGCGTCACCTCAAACGGCATGTTGCACATGGTGTCATCGGGCGCGCAGGCGGCCTCGGCAACAATCATGGCCTGCTCGCGCGTAAGCTCGGCAACGCCAAGCTCCTTCATCGTGACCGGCAGGCCCAGCTCAATGCAAAAGCCCAAGACTTCCTCGAGCTTCTCGGTCGGGGCATCCTCGAGTACCAGCTGGACGATAGTGCCGAAGGCGACCTTCTCGCCGTGATACATGCCGTGGCACTCGGGCAGCATCGTCAGGCCATTGTGGATGGCATGAGCAGCAGCAAGGCCCGAGCTCTCAAAGCCAATACCCGAAAGCAGCGTATTGGCCTCGATGATGTGCTCGACGGCGGGCGTGAGCGCACCCTTCTCCAGCGCAACCTTGGCTTTGACGCCATCGGCCATAAGCGTCTCGTAGCAGAGCTTGGCGAGCGCCAGGCCGGCCATGCCGCCCTTGCCGCCAGCGCAGGTGCCGCCGTCGGCGTCGTGCGTCGCCTGGGCCTCGAAATAGGTTGCGAGCGCATCGCCCATTCCGGAAACCGTCAGGCGCACCGGGCTCGCCGCGATAACCGTCGTATCCATCAGGACGATATTGGGGTTTGCCTTAAGGAAGAGGTACTTGTCGAACTGGCCGTCATCGGTATAAAGCACCGAAAGTGCCGAGCACGGTGCATCGGTCGAGGCGATGGTGGGGCAAATGATAACCGGGGACTCCAGGTAATAGGCGACGGCCTTCGCGGTGTCGAGGATCTTGCCGCCACCGACGCCGACGATGATGTCGCAACCGTTGTCGCGAGCGAGCGCAACCAGGCGATCGACCTCGCCCTTGGAGCACTCGCCGTTAAAGTCCTCAAACAGCAGCTCGGCCTTAGCCTCGGCAAAGCCGCCCTCGATCTTGGCACCGACGCGCTTCTTGCCCGAAGGCGTCACGATGACGAGGGCCTTAGCACCGAGCGGCTCGACATAGGAGCCGAGCTTGGCGAGCTCGTCCGGACCCTGGATGTACTTGCTGGGGCTATTGAAAATTGCAGCCATAACTATCCCATTCTCTAATAATAAAAAAGGGGCTCCGTACGAATACGTGCGGAGCCCCTCGTTACGACAACAAGAGTCGATTAGAAATCGATGTCGGTGTCGTAGTAGCAGGCCTTGAGGATCTTCTCGAAGTCGGCAGCCTTGGTCTCACGCGGGTTCTCCGGCGTGCAGGCGTCGGTCTCGGCGTTCGCGGCGATCTCGGGCAGCTTGGCGAGGAACTCCTCCTCGGAAACCATCTGCGGGTTCTCGGCGTCGACCTTCACGCCACCATTCGCGTAATCCTTGATGGACTGCGGAATGTTGAGCTGGTCGTTGAGGTCGCGGATCTTCTGGACGAGCGCAGCGATAAGCTCCTCGTTGGTCTCGCCGGGAAGGTGCAGGATCTCCTTGGCCACGTAAGCGTAACGCTCGGCAGCACGGGGATCCTTGGAGTTCCACTGGATGACCTTGCCCAGGTACATAGCGTTAGCGGCACCGTGGATGATGTGGCCGTTCTCGAAGGCAGCACCGGTCTTGTGAGCCATGGAGTGAACGATGCCGAGCAGGCCCGAGGAGAAGGCGATACCGGCGATGCACTGAGCCTCGTGCATGTGCTGACGGGCCTCATGGTCGCCAGCATAGGACTTGGGCAGCCACTCAACAATCTCGCGGATGCCGTGCAGGGCGTTGGCGTCGGTGAACATAGAGGCGCAGGTGGAAACGTAGGCCTCCATGCAGTGGGTCAGAGCATCCATGCCGGTGTGAGCGCACAGCTTGGCGGGCATGGTGTAGGTGAGCTCGGGGTCGACGATGGCGACATCAGGGGTGATGTTGAAGTCGGCCAGCGGGTACTTGATGCCCTTGGCGTAGTCGGTAATGACGGAGAACGCGGTGACCTCGGTAGCGGTGCCGGAGGTAGAGGAGATGGCGCAGAAATGAGCCTTCTGACGCAGCTCGGGGAAGCTGAACGGCTGGATGATGTTATCGAAGGACTCCTCGGGATACTCGTAGAAGACCCACATGGCCTTAGCGGCATCGATGGGCGAGCCGCCACCGATGGCGATAATCCAGTCGGGCTCGAACTCGCGCATGGCCTCGGCGCCCTTCATGACCGTCTCGATGGACGGATCGGACTCGACGCCCTCGAACAGCTTGACCTCGAAACCGCCTTCCTTAAGGTCGTTCTCGACGTCCTGCAGGAACCCGCCGCGGCGCATAGAGCTGCCGCCAGAAACGATGATGGCCTTCTTGCCCTTGAGGTTCTTCACCTCGTGGCGAGCGCCCTCACCAAAGTACAGATCGCGAGGATTGGTAAAACGTCCCATACTGTGCCTCCTAAACAAGCCCCTCTTAGACTTGCGTATATAACGGAGCACCCGATTGGCTCCGTTAGGACCGTTTTGCGCGTTGCCGGCGATGACAATGCGCGATGTCTAAACGTCTCAACGCTCAGACAAACACTATTCTACCGTTCTGGTTGGTCAGTTATTCACCTAAAGCCGACAATGATGAAACGTTTTTTCTATCCCTGAAGGCCCTTGTGGGGCATTCATACTCCCAAGCTGGGCAAACGTTTTATCAAGGTTGACCACATATCCCGGGCAGGACGGTGCTCCTCCAAAATGTGCCCCGTTCGCCGCCAAAAATCGACCGTTTGCGGCACCGTGATACCACTCGGTCGTCCAAGGTGCCGACATTTGTGCGACATCCGTCTTCGTGGTGCAAAGGTGCAAGTCCAAGTGCGGCACCCCCGGTGTGCCACATGCGGGTAAACTAGAACCTTATATAGAGACATTTGAACCCTAACCGCAGCAAAGGAGGCCCCATGGCATTCGATCCCATTCAAGAGGATTGCCATCGCCTCGTTCTTGAGGCCTTGCGCCGCGACAATATCCCGCTCACCGACGGTGCCGCCGTAGAGCGTCTGATGGAACAATTCACCCGCAACCCTGCACCGCTCATCGTGCACGACCGCGACCGCGCCGGGCACCTCATTGCCAAGGTGGTCGAGGCTGTCGACTACCGCATCCCCTTTATCCCCGACGACGCCCAGGCAGAGCAAGAAGAAGCCGCAGCCGAGAACATGCTCCGCGAGGCAGCCGCGCTCGATCCGACCAACTGGGATGCCCAGCGCATGCTGACGGCGCTCACCGCCGAATCCAACGAGGAATACGTACAGTACCTGGTGTCCAAGTGCGATGAAGTCGAGCATGACCTGGCGCTCAAGATCGCCTCGGCTCAGGACCCCTACGAGCGCGAGGCCGCTGGCGACCTCACGCGCCGCCCCTATCTGCGCTGGCTTGCCGCCTTGGCATCGCGCGCCCTCATTAGCGGCCGCTATCGCATGTCGCTCGAAGCCGCAAATCGCAGCTTGGACTTTGCGCCCAACGACCCCGCTGGTGTCCGCCACACCGCGATGCTCGCCATGGCAAAACTCGAATACCCCGCCGAGGAGCTCAAGCGCTTTCGCTCCGCTCACTCCGTGCCGTACCTCGCGAATACCCCGCTGCGCCGCCGCCCCAAAGATGCGGAGCGTGACTTGGACCCATGGACGCTCATCGCGCTGATGAGCGCTGCTTGGCGCGAGCTGGACTACGAGGGCGCCGAGCACTACTTGCGCATCCTTGCGCGCTCGTGTCCGCACGCAGCCGAGGCGCTCTACTTCCAAACCGAGTTTCCCGATGGCGTCTATGCCCGCGTCAACGTGGGTGCAGGCTCCACCGACGAGCTTGTCCTTGCGCTGTCCGAGGCGACGCCGGTACTGCAGGAGGGCCTGGGCGCGCCCGACAACGCCAGCTTTGCCGCCTGGGTCGCCACCAACGACATCGTGCGCTCCCAGATCGACGAGCGCATACTGCGGGCGGCCGAGCAGGGCTTGCCGTTTAAGGGAGGAGACCTCTAATGGATCCGAGCGTCTACATCCCCGCCTACCTGGAGCGCACCTATCTGGCGTCGCACCCCGAACTCACCGATGCAGCACGCGAACTTGTCCATAACGACGTGAGCGTTAACCCTCAAAAGTACGCGCAGACCGAGCATGCGCAGGCGCTGCTTTCCTATGCCGGCGTGCATCGTCATTTGCTCGACGAGCTCCATCGCATCGAGGACATGGGCAGCGACGAGGAGTTTGAGCAGACGCGCAACCGCCTGTTCGACGATATGCGTGATGAGCTGCTCAAGATCGTCCGCATCGATGCGCTGGCCGTCGATGCCCAGCTGCTCGCCATCATTTTGGCCGACACGCCCGTCGACGCCTGCCTGGGCGACCTGATGAAGCTCGAGACGAGCGCGGCCGACTACCTGCAACAGAGCGTGCCCGGGTTCGACATGGAGGCCCCACACTACTGGGCCAATAATGTTTTGGCCGACGGTGTCACCGCAGCGGACCTTACCGTGAGCGAGCCGGCCCTTATCGGGTGGCTCCACACACTCGAGGCCATCTCGCAGCTGTGCATGGCAAGCGCCCGCTACCGCGCTGCTGCCAACTACGCCCGCCGCGTCCTTAAGGCAGAAGGCTATCCCACCCGAGCTGCCGGCACCGTGTTGCTCGCTCTCGCTCGCCTGGAAGACCAGGACGGCTTTTTTGCCCTAGCCCACCAGCTCGAGGAACAGATGGGGGCAGATGTCCTCGAGGACTCCCCCTGGTACCTGCTCGCCCGCACGATCTTGCTGTTCAAAACGAACAAGATGCGCCCGGCGACACGCGCGCTGCGCGAGTTTGCCAACCGCTGCGAGGGCGGCGCGTTCTTTTTGCTGAACCCCATGTATCAGACACCGTACCTTCCCTGCCGGCCTGAACCGCACGACCCCTGGGACCTTTCGCATCAGGCAGTTTGGGAGGCCGACGGCATCATCTCGGATACTCCCGACTTTGCCCCCTGGGCCAACGCTTGCGAAGACGTATCGCAGCTTGCCCGGGAATTTGCGCGCCGTTATGGCTTTTAACGGCGCAAACGCCACGACCATGTCATCTATGTTAGGAACGGCCTCATGAACTTCCGCTCTTCTCTCGCCTGCACCTCGAGCGATATCGCCCGCTGGGGGCTGCGCTCCGTCCTTAAGCGCCAGGGCGGCGTACTCCCCGGCCGTATCGCCATGAAGATCGACCCCGAGCTGCTGAGCGACCTCGCGGGCCTTGTCGACCGCAGCGTGGTAATCACCGGCACCAACGGCAAGACCACCACCTCCAACCTCATCGCCGACGCCGTTGCCGCCAGCGGCGCCACCGTGGTATGCAACCGTGCCGGAAACAACATGGAGCCGGGCGTGGTGGGCGCCCTGCTCGAGAGCCGCAGCGATCTTAAGCGCGCCGGAAGCGGCAAGCGCGTAGGCGTCTTTGAGTGCGACGAGCTCTACACGGTGCGCGTCCTGCCCAAGCTCAAGCCGACCTACTTTGTGCTGCTCAACCTGTTCCGCGACCAGCTGGACCGCTACGGCGAGATCGACCACACCCAGGACGTCATCGCCCACGCGCTGGAGCTCTCGCCGACAACGACGCTTATCTATAACGCCGACGATCCGCTGTGTGCCGCGATCGCCGTGCGCGTTCCCAACGCGAGTATTGCCTTTGGCATCGACGGCGCCACCAACACCGAGTCTGACCGCATTAGCGACTCGCGCTTTTGCTCGCAGTGCAACGCGCCGCTGGAGTATGACTACGTGCAATACGGCCAGCTCGGCGCCTATCATTGCCCTTCGTGCGGCTGGGGTCGCCCCGCGCTGCTCCGCCGCGTGACGGGCGTTGAGCTCGGCTGCGACGGCTACGGCTTTGACCTGGCCTTTGGACCCGAGGCCAACGCGCCCGCCGTGCACATCGCCACGCGCTACAACGGCCTGTACATGGTCTATAACGTCGCCGCCGCCTTCTTTGCGGCGCACGAGCTGGGCGTGGACGCGGCGCACCTGCAGCCCACGCTTAATGCCTACGTGCCCGCCGGCGGACGCATGGGCCGCTGGGATATTGCCGGCCGCACCGTCGAGGCCAACCTGGCCAAGAATCCCGTGGGCTTCGATCGCCAGATCCAGTCCATTAAAACAGCAGGTGGCAGGCTCTGCGCCTTCTTCCTCAACGACAACGATGCCGACGGCCACGATGTCTCGTGGATCTACGATGTCGACTTCGAGCGCATCGCCGACACGCCGGGTCTTGTCACCTTTGCCGGAGGCACGCGTGCGCACGACATGCAGGTACGCCTCAAGTACGCCGGCATTGATGCCGCGATTATCTCGGACGTCGCGCAGGCGATCGGCGCCGTGGCAGACGAGGCCGCCGATGACACCTTCTACGCCGTCGCCAACTACACGGCCTTCCCGCCGCTGGTCAAAGAGCTCGACGGACTGAAGGGCGCCACTTCCGACGCTGTTGCCGGGCGCGCCGTAGCCCGTGCCGACGGCAGCGCTCTTCCTGTCGGCATCGCACCAGTCGAGCTTTCGCGCCCGCTGCGCATCGTCTACCTGTATCCCGATGCCCTTAACCTCTACGGCGACGGCGGCAATGTTATCGCGCTCGAGCGCCGCTGCGCCTGGCGCGGCATCCCCGTTCGCGTGGATGAGGTCCGCATGGGCGAGGTGCTCGATCTGCATGATGCCGATATCGTCATGATGGGTGGCGGCTCCGACCGCGACCAGCTAGCCGTGGCACACGAGCTGCTCGCCCAAAAAGACAAGGTCGCGGCCTATGTTGAGGATGGCGGCTCGCTGCTTGCCATCTGTGGCAGCTATCAGCTGCTCGGCCGTTCGTACTATATGGGCGAGGATCGCATCGAGGGTCTGGGGGTCATTGCCGCCGAGACCGTACGCGGCTCCGACCGCCTGATCGGCAACGTAGCCGTCAAAACCGACCTGGCACCTGAGCCCTTTGTGGGATTCGAAAACCATGGCGGCCGCACGCTTTTGGACGCCGATGCCACGCCGCTCGGAACGTCCGTCGTCACGGGCACCGGCAACAACGGCGATGATGGCTTTGAGGGTCTCATCTACAAGGGCGTCATCGGCACGTACCTGCACGGACCGGCACTGCCCAAGAACCCCGAACTCGCCGACTGGCTGATCGCGCACGCCCTCGAGCGGCGCGGCGATGCGCAGGCCACAGCCCTGCTGCCGCTCAAACCCCTCGACGACACCTACGAGCGCACCGCTCACGACGCCGCCATGAAGCTCCTCCCCTAACGCCCCACCACCACAAAGGAGACAGGCACCTTTGTGGTGGTTTTCCAGTTTGCCAACGATATACGCGCCGGCAAAAAAGTCTGCTATACTCTTTCCCGCTGTCCCCATCGTCTAGCGGCCAAGGACGCCACCCTTTCAAGGTGGATATCGCGGGTTCGAATCCCGCTGGGGGCACCATTTGAATTGAAGAGCCCGTTACCCTCGCGGTAGCGGGCTTTTTGCTACCGAAATACCGGGATTCGAACCCGACAGGGTGCGGATCCCGGCAAATCGGTAGCAAAACGGACTCCAAAGCGTCCTTCGCAAACAAATAGCCGGGGCCCGCGCGATGCGGACCCCGGCTCAATACCGTGACGATATGTCAGTTACGCTCTACACGTAGAACAGGATGTCGTCGTAGGTCGGGACCGGCCAGTAGTCGGCGGCCACAATCTCCTCCATGGCATCCACGGCGGCGCGCAGCGTATCCATAGCGGGAACGACCTCGTGCGCGTACACGTTGGCCTGCTCCTGGCCATCGAGGGCCTCGGCCTTCTGATGTACGGCGTCGAGCGCCTTGATGGAGTCGTTGATGGCGGTGATGCCGTTGCAGAGCTTGTTGAGCGTGTTCTGCTCGCACTGCATGGCAGCATCGGCACCGGCAGCGCGGATTGCCTCCAGGCCCTTAGCGACCTTGGTGGCATAGGCGGTGATGACCGGGCGATAGGTACGACGTGCCTCGCGAATCATCGTGGTAGCCTCGATGTTCATGAGCTTGTTGTACTTCTCGAGCTTGCAGTCGTAGCGGCACTGAGCCTCGGCCTTGGTCAGGACGCCTGTCTCCTCAAAGAGCGCAATGGCCTTATCGGAAACAAAGGCGGGCAGGGCGTCGGCCGTGGTCTTGTTGTTGGCAAGGCCGCGCTTCTCGGCCTCGATGGGCCACTCGTCGGAGTAACCGTCGCCGGAGAACAGGATGCGCTGGTGATCGGTCAGCACCTTCTTGCAGTACTCGAGCGCGGCGTCCTGGAACTTATCCTCGGGCGTACCCTCGAGTGCGTCGGCGAAAGACTTGAGCGACTTGGCCACGGCAGCATCGAGCACCAGGTTGGAGTCGGAGACGTTCTGCTCGGAGCCGCAGGCACGGAACTCGAACTTGTTGCCGGTGAAGGCGAACGGGGAGGTACGGTTGCGGTCGGTGTTGTCCTGCATCAGCTTGGGCAGGGTATCGGCGCCTAGGTCAAGCACGCCGCGCGTGGCATGGACGGAAGCCTTGCCATCGATGATCTTCTCGACGACCTCGGTGAGCTGGTCGCCCAGGAAGATGGACATAATCGCCGGAGGAGCCTCGTTGGCGCCCAGACGATGATCGTTGCCGGCCGAGGCAACGGAGGCACGCAGGAGTTCCTGATAGTTATCGACGGCCTCGATCACCGCGGTGAGGAAGACGATGAACTGCAGGTTGTCGAGCGGGGTGTCGCCCGGGTCGAGCAGGTTCTCGGACTCGGTGCCAAGCGACCAGTTGTTGTGCTTGCCCGAACCGTTGATGCCCTCAAAGGGCTTCTCGTGCAGCAGGCAGACCAAGTCGTGACGGGAGGCGATGAGCTTCATCTTCTCCATCATGACCAGATTCTGGTCGATGGCCTCGTTGACCTCGCCGTAGACAGGGGCGAGCTCATGCTGGCAGGGAGCGACCTCGTTGTGCTTGGTCTTGGCAGGAATGCCAAGCGCCCACAGTTCATCGCCCAGGTCCTTCATATAGGACGAGACGGTGGGGCGGATAGCGCCAAAGTAGTGCTCCTCGAGCTCCTGGCCCTTGCAGGGAGCAGCACCAAAGAGGGTGCGCCCGGTGATGACCAGGTCCCTGCGCTTGCGGTAAGCGTCCTTCTTGATCAGGAAGTACTCCTGCTCATCGCCCACGGAAGGAACGACCTTCTTGGGGGTCTTACCAAACAGCGCCAAAACGCGCTTGGACTCACGCGAGAGTGCGGTCATGGAGCGCAGCAGCGGGGTCTTCTTGTCCAGGGCCTCGCCCGTGTAGGAGCAAAAAGCCGTGGGGATGCACAGGACATCGTCCTTGATAAAGGCGGGGCTGGTGGGATCCCAAGCGGTGTAGCCACGGGCCTCGAAGGTGGCACGCAGGCCGCCGTTGGGGAAGCTGGAGGCGTCCGGCTCGCCCTGGATGAGGTTCTTGCCCGTAAACTTGGTAATGGCGGTGCCGTCGTGGTTGGGCTCGAGGAAGCTGTCGTGCTTCTCGGAAGTAATGCCCGAAAGCGGCTGGAACCAGTGCGCGTAGTGCGTCGCGCCCTTGGAGATGGCCCAGACCTTCATGGCGTGGGCAACGGCGTTGGCCACATCCAGGTCGAGCGGCTCACCGTCCTCGAGGGTTGCAGCAAGGCGCTTCCAAATGTCCTTGGGGAGGTAGTCCTTCATGACTTCCTCAGAGAACACCATGGTCCCGAAGCGGTCAGTAAGTTCGGCCATACGGAACTCCCTTCGTATCGGCACCGCGTGAGAAGCGGTGTTGATTACTAACGAACGAGTCATAGATTAGGCTCGTCGTGTTTCCGCAACATTACCGTTATGTTGCTGTCACGAAACCAATCAATGAGGTTACCGCATCGCGGCGGCGTTGCCGCCCTCAACAGCCAATCAACTGTATAAATTGCAGACCTCTCCCCATGGTTTAAGGGTAGTCAATTTGGGATGGGGCTCTATTAACTGGTATTTCGTATCAGATACCAGTCTTTATAGCCCCATCCTAGATTGACCGCTCTGCTATAGGGAATGTCGATAGCAAGGCATCTTTGATTGGTATCCCCGAATAGCGAGTGAAACTCCACCGTGACACAGTGGTGCTGTAGAATCCTTACAACACATCACACTATTACGTATCTAAAGGAGCACGATATGCGCGTCGACGAGGTTTTTAAGCAGGCAGCATCCCAGGGCACCGCACCCGTTTCGTTTGAGATGTTCCCGCCCAAGGGCGAGCTTACCCTCAACACGGCTCGCGAGGTGGCAGGCAATCTGTGCAAGCTTTCGCCGAGCTTTGTCTCGGTCACTTGTTCCGCTGGCGGCTCGGGCAACGGTGCCACCACCGCCCCCATCGCGCATATGATTACGAGCGAATTCGATACGCCCTCGGTGGCGCACCTCACCTGTGTGGGCCGTACCCACGCCGATATCGCCGCCAAGATCGATGAGTACCGCACCGCCGGCGTGGAAAACATCCTGGCCCTGCGTGGCGATCTCCCTGCCGGCGCGACCGAGGACGACAAGCCCGCCTCGGACTACGCCTACGCCCGCGACCTCATCCCCGAGCTCGTCGACGCCGGCTTTTGCGTGGGCGCCGCAGCCTACCCCGAGGGCCACATTGCCTGCGAGGATCTCAACCTCTCGGTCGAGCACCTCAAGCAAAAGCAAGACGCCGGCGCGAGCTTCTTTGTGACGCAGCTCTTCTTTGATAACGAGTGCTTCTATCGCTTCCGCGAGCTTGCCGACAAGGCCGGCATCACCGTGCCCATTACCGCGGGCATCATGCCGTTTATGGGCAAGTCGCAGATCAGCCGCATGGTCTTTATGTGCGGCGCGTCGCTGCCCTCCCCCGTCATCAAGATTCTCGCCAAGTACGAGAACGACCCCGAGAGCCTGCAGGCAGCCGGTGTAGATTATGCCGCCCGTCAGCTTTGCGACCTCAAGGAGCACGGCGCCGCCGGTCTGCACCTGTACACTATGAACCGTCCTGCGATCGCCGCAACCATTATGGAGCGCCTGGGGTAATGGAAAAACCACACATCGATACAACCGCTGTCGAAGTGCCGGCCGACCTTGCGTCGCCGGCGCTTTACCGTGTCGATGCTGCGCACCATCCCCGTGTCGACCGTGCCGAGATGCTGCGGTATCTGGGTTACGGCGGTCAGCAGATTGAGCCCGAACTGTCACGACGTATTGAGCTTGTCGTTGAACGTCTGGAACTGGACATTGAGCCCCGTGGCGTGCGCCGCGTGTTTGCCGTCGATGCCACGGGCGTGGACGAACAAAGTGAGCCTTGCATTCGCTTGGTCGGCACCAACGTTGAGCTGCGAGGTCGCGATATCTATCGACATCTCAAAGATGCCCGCTTTGCCGCGCTCATGGCATGCACCCTCGGCATGGACGCCGAGCGTCGCCTGCGCATCACGGGAGCCCAACATCCCCTGGAGGGCGCCGTGCTCGACGCCGCGTGCTCCGCTTACGTGGAAGCCGCCGTCGAGCAGATGGACCAGCAGGTCAAGACGGACGCCGCCGTTCATGGGTTCGCCGGCAACTGGCGCTTTAGTCCCGGCTACGGCGACTGCCCGCTCTCGGCCCAGCGCTCGATCGTCAATGCGCTCAACGCCACGCGGCTCATCGGCTTGACCGTCACGCCCACCAGCCTGCTTATGCCCACCAAAAGCGTGACCGCGGTGATCGGCCTGTTCGACGGCGAAGTCCACGACGCCCAGACCCGCCCCACCTGCAATATCTGCCGCATGCGCGAGAACTGCCGCTTCCGCGCCGCCCACACCACCTGCTATTCCAGCCATTAGGAGCCCTCGATGTTTACTCCGCTTATCACTCATGATTCTGACGGCACTGCATTGGCGGCACCCGTTGATGCCGCACGTCGCAACGGTGCCACGTACAAGACGCGCACGATCGACGATCTGCGCATTAAGGACGATTGCCTGCGTGCGGCCATCGAGGGCACGGGACACCTGCTGTTCGACGGCGGCATGGGCACCATGTTGCAGGCCGCTGGCATGAAGGCGGGCGCCCTGCCCGAGCTGCTCAACTTTGAGGAGCCCCAGGTTATCACTGATATCCAGCGTCAGTACGTCGAGGCCGGCTGCGACGTGATCACCGCCAACACCTTTGGCGCCAACGCCCACAAGCTCGACGGTGCCGCCACCGTGGCAAACGTCTTTGCCGCGGCCGTCGCCTGTGCCCGCGAGGCCGGCGCCCGCTACGTCGCCGGTGACATCGGCCCCATCGGCGCGTTGCTTCGCCCC
This sequence comes from uncultured Collinsella sp., assembly GCA_938023905.1. GTDB lineage: Bacteria > Actinomycetota > Coriobacteriia > Coriobacteriales > Coriobacteriaceae > Collinsella. The sequence goes on from CALJCO010000108.1 coordinate 22,799, forward strand.
TTGGGTACCCTCAGCTTCGACGAGGCCTATGACCTCTTTGCCGAGGAAGTGCGCGCCGGCGTCGACGCGGGCGTGGACCTCTTTATTATCGAAACCATGACCGACCTTGCCGAGATCAAGGCTGCCGTCCTCGCCTGCCGTGAGAACTCCGACCTGCCCGTCTTTGCCACCATGACCTTTGAGGAAGACGGCCGCACCTTCTTGGGCACGAGCCCCGAGGTTGCAGCCATCACGCTCGACGCTATCGGCGCCGACGTTTTGGGCATCAACTGCAGCCAAGGACCGGCTGAGCTCCGGGGACTCGCCGCACGTATGCTCACCGTTACCGACAAGCCCGTTATGGTGCAGGCCAACGCGGGACTCCCCCATGTGGACGACGACGGCAACACCGTCTTTGATATCCAAGCCCCCGAATACGCCGAGGCCGTCGCCGGCATGATCGCCGACGGCGTGAGCGTCGTGGGCGGCTGCTGCGGCACCACGCCGGCGCACATGGCCGCCTTGCGCACGCTTATCGATAACCACACGCCCAGCCCGCACCACCGCAAGCCCAGCATGTCGGTCACGAGCGCCCAGACGGTCGTGGACCTTCCCTGTGACGGTCACAAGATCGCCGTCATCGGCGAGCGCATCAATCCCACCGGCAAAAAGCGCCTGCAGCAAGCCCTGCGCGACGGTGACCTTGACTACGTCGTGAGCCAGGGCATCAGCCAGCAGGAGCAGGGCGCCGACATCCTGGACGTCAACGTGGGCCTGCCCGAGATCGACGAGGTCAAGATCATCCAACAGGCGACCGAGCAGCTCCAGGGCTCCACGCTGCTGCCGCTGCAGATCGACTCCACCGACCCCGCAGCCGTCGAGGCAGCCGTGCGCCGCTACGCCGGCAAGCCCATCATCAACTCGGTCAATGGCAAACAGCAGATCATGGACGAGATCTTCCCGCTGGTCGCCCACTACGGCACCAACGTCGTCGGCCTTACGCTCGACGAAGGCGGCATCCCCGATACCGCCGAGGCCCGCTTTGCCATCGCCGAGCGCATCGTGGCCGAGGCCGCCCGCTACGGCATTGGCCCGGACCGCATCCTCATCGACTGCCTGGTCATGACCGCCTCGACCAATCAACGCCAGGCCGAGCAGATCCTGCGCGCCATGTCCCTGTGCAAGGAGCGCCTGGGCGTCAAATGCGCGCTCGGCGTGTCGAACATCAGCTTCGGTCTGCCTGCCCGCCCGCTGCTGGGTTCGGTCTTTTTGGCCGCCGCTTTTGGCGCGGGTCTGGACGCCCCCATCATGAACCCGGGCTCCAAGCGTTTTATGGACACCGTCTACAGCTATCGCGTCCTGAGCGTTGAGGACGAGGGCTCGACCGGATACATCGAGCGCTATGCCGGCTGGACCGATCCGTACAAGATCGCCGCCAACCCGGCAGCGGCTCAGGCCGCATCGAGTGATGCCGCGCCCGCTGCCGGCACCGCCGGCACCGACGGCAACGACGACCCGATTCGTCGAATGGTCGTCTCGGGCCGCAAAGGCGAGATCGCTGCCGAGACCGAGCGTCTGCTGACAGACCACGACGCCATGGACCTCATCAACAACCACTTTATCCCCGCCCTCGACGAGGTTGGCGTCCTCTTTGACCAGGGCAAGTTCTTCTTGCCGCAGCTTATGGCCTCGGCCGAAGCCGCACGCGTGGGCTTCGACACCATCAAGCGCCTGATGCCCGCCGGCGAGATCGCCGACAAGGGCAAGATCTGCGTGGCCACCGTCAAGGGCGACATCCACGATATTGGCAAGAACATCGTCAAAATGCTGCTCGACAACTACGGCTACACCGTCTTTGACCTGGGCCGCGACGTCGATCCGCAGGAGGTACTCAAGACCGTCAAGGAGCGCGATATTAAGCTCGTCGGCCTCTCGGCGCTTATGACTACCACGGTCGTCGCCATGGAAGAGACCATCAAGCTGCTCCATACCGAGGTTCCGGGCGTCAAGATCATCGTGGGCGGCGCCGTGCTCACCCCCGAATACGCCAAGCAGATCGGCGCGGACTACTATGCCAAGGATGCCGCCGAAAGCGCGCGCATCGCCGAAGAGGTCTTTGGGCAGTAACACAACGGAAACAACCGTGCACCAAAACGTGCCGCATGCGTCACTTGGCACGTGCGGCACGTTAGAATAGATAAGACTATGCTCGTTTTGGCAGATAGGAGCGCAAGGATGGCGATCACGCCCGCAGAAATCGCGGAAACCCGCGGCATGGTTGAGGAGCAGAACCTCGACATCAGGACCATCACCATGGGTGTTTCGCTCATGGGTTGCGGTGACGAGAACCTCGACCGCATGTGCACGAAGATCTACGACCACGTGACGCACACGGCTGAGCATCTGGTCGAGACCGCCGAGAACCTCGAGCGCGAGTACGGTATCCCCATCGTCAACAAGCGCGTTTCCGTCACCCCGGTGGCCCAGATCGCCGCGTGCTGCAAGGATGAGGACCTCACCCCCATCGCGCACGCCCTCGACCGCGCGGCCGAGACGCTCGGCATCGATTACCTGGGCGGCTTCTCCGCGCTCGTCCAGAAGGGCATCGGCGACGCCGACCGCCGCGTCATCCAGTCCATCCCCCAGGCGCTCGCCACCACGAGCCGCGTCTGCTCCAGCGTCAACGTCGCCAGCCTGCGCGCCGGCATCAACATGGATGCCGTGCTCATGGCCGCCCAGACCATCATCGATGCCGCTAAACTCACGGCCGACCAGGATTCCGTCGGCGCTTCCAAGTTTGTCTGCTTTGCCAACATGGTCGAGGACTCCCCGTTTATGGCGGGCGCCGTCCACGGCGGTGGCGAGGCCGACGCCGTCATCAACGTAGGCGTCTCGGGCCCCGGCGTTATGGCCGCAGCCCTGGAGACGCTGCCCGATTCCGCATCGATGATGGAGGTCGCCGAGAAGATCAAGCAGACCGCCTTTAAGATCACCCGTGCCGGCGAGCTCATGAGCCGCGAGGCCGCCCGTCGCCTGGGTGTCGAGAAGGGCATCGTCGACCTGTCGCTGGCGCCTACGCCTGCCATCGGCGATTCCGTTGCCCGCATCCTCGAGATCATCGGTGTTGGCACCTGCGGTGGCCCGGGCACGACCTGCGCACTCGCCATGCTCAACGATGCCGTCAAGAAGGGCGGCGTTATGGCCAGCTCCAGCGTGGGCGGTCTCTCCGGCGCTTTCATCCCCGTGTCCGAGGACGCCGGCATGATCGCCGCCGTCGAAGCCGGCGCGCTTTCGCTCGAGAAGCTCGAGGCCATGACTTGCGTGTGCTCCGTTGGCCTGGACATGATCGCCATCCCCGGCGACACCCCGGTCGAGACCATCGCCGGCATCATCGCCGACGAGATGGCCATCGGCGTCATCAACAACAAGACGACGGCGGTGCGCATCATCCCCGCCATCGGCAAGGGCGTGGGCGACGCCGTCGAGTACGGCGGCCTGTTCGGCCGTGCGCCCATCATGCCGGTGAACCCCAACGCCGGCACCGTGCTTGCCCATCGCGGTGGACGCTTCCCGGCGCCGCTGAACTCGCTCAAGAACTAGCTGAGGGGGACTGGCGAGGAGCCCCGGGGAGGGCAAATATATAAGGTCGCCTGCTCGGACAGTCCTGGCTCGCACGGAGAGCACATTAAGTG
>CALJCO010000109.1 GCA_938023905.1 uncultured Collinsella sp.
CCCAGATTGCCCATGCGCGCAAAAGTGCGTCTCGGCAATCTGGGGCCCGTCCCCTTTAGTATTTATAAATATGCAGGTCAGCGATGTGTTAACGATGCGCCAGCGGGTGCGCCGCCAGATAGACCTCGGTCAGTTGCGTACGATCGACATGCGTGTAGACCTGCGTGGTCGATATATCGGCATGTCCCAAGATCTCCTGCAGCACACGGAGGCCTGCGCCGCCCGCAAGCATATGGGTGGCAAAGGAGTGACGCAGCGTATGGGGATGGAGTCCCACCAGTCCCACCTGGTGCCCGTAGCGCTCACAGATGGCATGGATGCCCTGGCGCGACAGACGGCGGCCGTTCTTATTTAAAAAGACCGCCGAGGTCTCGGTTCCGCGGGAATGGGCCGCCAAGCGAGAACGCCCCTCAGTTACATAGAGCGTCAGAGCTCGCGCCGCGCTTCCCACCAGCGGGGACAGGCGTTCCTTTGAGCCCTTACCGCGAACGAGCACAAAGCCATCGTCGATATGGATATCGCCCACATCGAGCCCCACCAACTCGCTCACACGCAAACCGCATCCGTAGAGCACTTCCAAGATGGCATGGTCGCGCAAGCCCATCTCGCCCTCGGGGAAGTCTTGATCGAGCAGCGCCGAGACATCCTCCACCGATAGATACTCCGGCAAACGCTCAGCCTTTTTAGGCAGGCGCAACGCCGCCGTTGGATTTTGGGCCACAGCCCCATCGCGCACCAAAAAGGCATGCAGGCCCTTCACTGCCGCAAGCGCACGCTCCACCGAGGCATCGGAATAGCCCCCATCGCGACGGTCGGCGACAAAGCCCTCCACGACCTGACGGGTCACCTCTTCAAAAGACACAATACCCGCCCGCTCCAGATAGGCGCAGTACGTCGTCAGGTCACGACGATAGGCCGCAATCGTGTTGCGCGCCAAACCCCGCTCGACCGCGAGGTAATCGAGATACTCCCCCGCCGCCACGGCGAGCGACGAGGGAGTAGCTTCGGTATGTTCTTTGTTCGCCGGCACCCTTAGTCCGTAGCGAGGTTCATGGGCGTCACCTGCAGGCGATCGACACCCTCGTGCTGACCGATCGAGGCACGCACGAACTCTCGGAACAGCGGCTGCGGGTTGGTCGGGCGGCTCTTGAACTCGGGGTGAGCCTGGGTTGCCACATACCACGGATGCACGTCGCGCGGCAGCTCGACCATCTCGACCAGGCGCTCGTCGGGCGACAGACCCGAGATAACCAAGCCGGCGTCCTCGAGCTGGTCACGGAAAGCGTTGTTGAACTCAAAGCGGTGACGGTGACGCTCGTAGACGAGTTCCTCGCCATATGCCTCGCGAGCAAGGGTATCGGCGGCGAGCTTGCACGGATAGGCGCCCAGGCGCATGGTGCCGCCCTTCTCGGTCACGTCCTCCTGCGAGCTCATCAGATCGATGACGCTATACGGACCGTCCGGATCAAACTCGGAGGAGCTGGCACCGGCAAGGCCAACGACATTGCGGGCGAACTCGCACACGGCCACCTGCATACCCAGGCAAATGCCCAGATACGGAATCTTGTGCTCACGGGCAAACTCGGCCGCGAGGATTTTGCCCTCCAGGGCGCGCTTGCCAAAGCCGCCGGGAACCAGGATGCCCGAGGCGTCGCCCAGAACCACGGAGACATTCTGCTCGTCGAGGCTCTCGCCGTCGACCAGCTGGACGTCCACATGGCGATCGTAGAAGACGCCCGCATGGTGCAGGGCCTCGATAACCGACAGGTACGCATCGGGCAGCTGCGTGTACTTACCCACGACGGCGATCTTCACCTTGTCGGCGTGATGGTTGGCGTGATTCTGTTTGCGCAGGAACTCGTTCCACTCGGTCATGTCGCGCTCACGCGGGTCCAGACCCAGGCGCTCGCAAATGCGCAGGTCAAAGTCCTGCTCGGCAAGCAGCTGCGGAACATCGTAAATGCTCGCGCAGTCCTCGTTGGTAAAGACGCAATCGGTGTCGACATCGCAGAAGCTTGCGATCTTTCCGCGGATAGCGTCATCGATATGGTGATCGGAGCGCAGCACGATAATGTCGGGTTGGATGCCAAAGCTGCGGAGCTCCTTGACAGAATGCTGCGTGGGCTTGGTCTTGACCTCGTGGGCGGCGGCGATATAGGGAACGAGCGACACATGGATGTAGCAGACGTTCTCGGGGCCGGCCTCCTTGCGGTACTGGCGGATGGCCTCAACAAACGGCTGCGACTCGATGTCGCCGATCGTGCCGCCCAGCTCGGTGATGACTACATCGGAGCCGGTCTGCTCCTCGATGCGACGGAACTTGTCCTTAATGGCATTGGTGACGTGGGGAATCACCTGCACGGTACCGCCCAAAAAGTCGCCGCGACGCTCGCGGGCGATTAGGCTTTTGTAGATGGCACCGGTCGTAAAGTTGGAATCGCGGGTCAGGTTCTCATCAATAAAGCGCTCGTAATGACCCAGGTCCAGGTCGGACTCGTAACCGTCCTCGGTTACAAAGACCTCACCATGCTGGAACGGGCTCATGGTACCGGGGTCGACGTTCAGATACGGGTCGGCCTTCTGCATCGTTACTTTGTAGCCACGCGACTTGAGCAGACGGCCCAGCGAGGCCGCGGTGATACCCTTGCCCAGGGACGAAACCACGCCACCGGTTACGAACACATGCTTGGTCATATTGAGTTACCTGCACTTCCCGTAGAAGTTGTTTATCCACATCTTACGGGTCTTCATTGTAATACTCGCGCCGCGGACCGTTCGCAATTTTTCTCGCATGCGATTGCATTTCTCAATATTGAAACAAAACGCCGCCCAGTTTCCCAAGCGGCGTCGCTATGGCAAGGGTTACATGCTGCTATCGATCAGCAACCTCGCCCTCGAGCATTTCTTGAACGAGCATGCCGGTACGGACACCCTCAAGATACCACTTGCCATGTTCGGTGAGGCAAATGCCATTTGCAAGCTGACCGCCGTCGTCGCTATAACGCGAGACGACAACAATCATGCCTTCGGAATCCAAGCGATCGATTGCGGCGCGGGCACGATACGGCGAAACCCCCACGCGCTCGGCAAGCGTTTTGCGCGAGAAACCATACGGCCCGCCATTGTCTTCGGTTTGCTGGTCGATCTCCATCAACACCAGCACCTCGACACGCTTCATATCGTTGACACTCGCACGACCCTTGCCCGCCATAGCAGCCTCCTCAAACCGAGCACGAGCATCTAACGCGCCGTGCGCGACCGACACACCTCACGATGGCAGGTAATATCCATCATGCGGCATCCCGCTAAGGATGAAACAGTTACGGTTATTGTATACCGCTCAAATTGTTTCCGGGCAGGTAAACGGCTTTTTTTCGCCGAAATAGGCGCTTTGTTGATCAAAAAGCCGTACCGGGCGCTAACCCGATACGGCCAAAATGCAATGCAATTACCGCGGTGCTTCAAACTTAGCGATGGAAGAAACCGCGGCGCTCAAACTTGGGCTCGCAGCACACGTTGATACCCAGTTTGCGCAGTACCGTCTCGTCCGTCGGCGAGATAATCACGCTAAAGAAGGCATCGCAACCGCGCAGCTGCTCCAGGCCCGAAAGGACGCGAGCGGCCGTCTCACTCGTGGCCGAGGTGATCGATAGCGCCATAAGCGTCTCGTCGGTGTGGAGGCGCGGGTTTTTGCTGCCCAGGAAATGCGTCTTGAGCTTGCTGATGGGCTCGATCGCCTCATCGCTAATAACCTCGAGCTCAAGGTCGACGCCCGAGACATGCTTGAGGGCGTTCATAATGAGCGAACTTGCGGCACCCAGGCGCGTGGAGGTCTTACCGGTCACCACGGAGCCATCGGGCATGACCATGGCACCCACGGGACCACCCGTCAGCTGCTCCCTGGTGAGGGCCGCCGAGCGCGCCGGTGAGTAGTTCTTATCGATGCCGGCTTTCTTCATAATAATCTTGAGACGGTCGACTTGCTCATCGCCCACGCCGGTACGGCGCACATTTTCGACCGCGGTAAAGTAGCGGCGGACGATCTCCATTTTGGAGGCATCGCGGCAGGCATCGTCATCGGTGATGGCAAAGCCAACCATATTGACGCCCATGTCCGTAGGGCTCTGGTAGGGGCTCTTGCCCAGGATCTTTTCCATCAGGGCACGGACTACCGGGAAGGCCTCGACGTCGCGGTTGTAGTTGACCGTGGTCTTGTTGTAGGCCTCAAGGTGGAACGAATCGATGATATTGGCATCGTCGAGGTCAGCCGTGGCGGCCTCGTAGGCAATATTGACCGGATGCGTCAGAGGAAGATTCCAGACCGGGAAGGTCTCAAACTTGGCATAGCCGGCGGCGGTACCGTGCTTATGCTCGTGATACAGCTGCGAGAGGCAAGTGGCGAGCTTGCCCGAGCCGGGGCCGGGTGCCGTCACGACAACGAGCGGACGCGTGGTCTCGACAAACTCGTTCTTGCCGTAGCCATCGTCGGACACGATCAGATCGACATCGTGCGGATACCCCTCGATAGGATAGTGCAGCTTGGCGGGAATGCCGAGCGCGTTCAGGCGGTTGCGGAACACATCGGCAGCAGGCTGGCCAGCGTACTGGGTGATGACCACAGCCGCGACGGCAAAGCCGTTGCCGCGGAACAGGTCAACCAGGCGCAGCACATCCTCGTCATAGGTAATGCCAAGGTCACCACGAGCCTTGTTCTTCTCGATGTGGTTCGCGTTAATGGCGATGATGACCTCGACGTCGTCGGCTATGCTCTTGAGCATGCGAAACTTGCTGTCCGGCTCAAAACCCGGCAGCACGCGGCTCGCATGATAGTCATCGAACAGCTTACCGCCAAACTCCAAATAGAGCTTGCCACCAAACTGCGAGATGCGCTCCTTAATGTGAGCAGCCTGCAGCTCGATATACTTCGCATTGTCGAAACCCTGGCGCATGAATGGCTCCCGTCCCGTTTCCAATTAATGTTCTAGGCGATTATAACGGAGCAAACCCTCCCCGATGCCCAGGCCATCAACAGGCACCAACCAAACACGCGCTTGATAAGTTGCGGTGGAATAGTTCCCGCTTAGTCCCTCAGGACACACAAACAGGAGCTATTCCACCGCAACTTCCCCTTTTTTGGTACAAGCTAACCTGACCCCTTTGCATCAATAATGGAAACATCGCAGGTGGAGCATAAGTCAGCGAGCGCCCGCCAGAGCGAGCAAGGTGACGTGAAAGAGGAGGGCATAGGCCTTTTGGCCATGCCCGACGATTGAACGTCAGATTGCCGCTCTGGCGGGCTTGCAGCGTCGAGTGATTCCGGCGTTTGGTAAAACGCCGGAACACAAGAGCGCCCCCTCCCGCGCACGGAACGGGAGGAGGCTAAAGGTAGGAGTCTACCGGTGGGGTTACCCCACCGGACAGACGATGACCAGGTGATCCTTTACAGGATCGTCATGGTTTCCGTGGGGTACCCAAGGGGTACTTAGAGCATCACGCAAGCGACGGTCAGGATGACGGCGCAGACGACGGAGAGCGCGACGATGAGCTTAAGGGCAAACTTGAGCCAGGTCGTCCACTCGATCTTGGCCAGGGCAAGACCGCCCATGATGGCGCCAGAGGTCGGGGTGAACAGGTTCACGACGCCGATGGCGGCGGAGAAGATCATAACCATGACCTCGGGCGAGAAGCCGAGCTTAACAGCCAGCGGTCCCATGATGGGCATGGAGACAGTAGCCATACCGGAGGTCGAGGGAATCAGGAAGGACAGGCCGAAGTAGACCAGGAAGCTCATGGGAGCGAAGATCACGCCGGACAGGCCAGCCAGAGCATTGGCGGCAGCGTCGAGGACGTAGACGTCGAGGCCGGTGCTAGCCATGAGGACGGAGATACCACGGGCGAGAGCGATGACGAGGACAACGGACATCATGTCGGCAGCGCCGGTGATGAAGGTGTTGACGATCTGCTTCTCGGACAGGCCACCGATGATACCGATCAGGATAGCCATGAGGAAGAACCAGGTGGAAGCCTCGTCGAAGTACCACTGACCAATGGGCAGGCCGGTGATCAGGGCAGACCAGCCCTGAACGATGGCGTTACCGTCGGCGTCATAGACAGCGCCAGCATCGAAGAAGTTGGCGACGCCCTCGTTGAGGTCGGCCAGCGGGATGAAGCCGACGATCATGACGACGAAGGTGAAGGCAAAGGCGATCAGAACACCCTTCTGACGACCGGTGAGCTTGACCTCCTTGTTAACCTCGGAAGCAGCCTTGCCGTGAGCCTCTTCGGCGTCCTTGAGCTCCTGCATCGAAAGGATGGTGGAACCCTTATCAGCCTTGACCTTCTTGGCATAGCTCATGACGAAGAAGATGGACATGGCAGTGGTAACAATCCACAGGACGGCACCGAGGCCGATGATGATGGACTGGTTGACCTCAATGCCAACACCGGTCAGAGCGTCGACGGCAGCGCCGACGGCGAACGGGTTAACCGTGGAGCCGAGGCAGCCGCAGCCAGCGCCGAGCAGGACGGTAGCGGCGCCGACCATGGGGTCGAAGCCAGCAGCCATCATGGTAGCGGCGAGCAGGGCGTAGAAGGGAACGGTCTCCTCGCACATACCATAGGTGGTACCACCGAGGGAGAAGATGAGCATCAGCACGGGAACGAGCATGATCTCATTGCCCTTAAGCTTCTGCACCAGAACGGCAATGCCGTTGTCCAGGGCGCCAGTCTCGGTCATCATGCCGAGGAAGCCGCCGAGGATCATAACGAAGAGGCAGACGGGCAGAGCGTCAGCGAAGCCCTTAACCGGGGCGGTGCAGAAATCGCTCAGGCGGGCAGCGGTAACCTCGCCACCGGACGTACCGGAGACGATAACGGTAACAACCGCGACGATTGCCAGCAGAGCAAGAAGAATGGTGAACGATGAAGGCATACCGCGCTTTTTCTTAGCGGTCTCAGTCATAGTTCTCATCCCCCCTTCATAAATCATTTACTGATCTCACCCGAAGCGGCTCTTCCGTGCCGTGCATGTCGCTCGGTGCGAGATTTTTACCAGACAAAAGCGCTCGGGGTGCGCAGCAATGCACCCCGAGCGAGATGCTAGATGCTCTTACTTGAGCGTAGCGTACATGACAGCCTTGATGGTGTGCATGCGGTTCTCGGCCTCGTCGAAGACCTTGGAAGCGGGGCTCTCGAAGACCTCGTCGGTGACCTCCTGCTCGGTGATGCCGAACTGCTCGCACTTCTCTGCGCCAATCGTGGTGTTGGTGTCGTGGAAGCTGGGCAGGCAGTGCAGGAAGATGGCACCCGGGTTGGCCATAGCCATGACCTCAGAGGTAACACGATACGGGGTGAGCTGAGCGATGCGCTCGGCCCAGACCTCGTCGGGCTCGCCCATGGAGACCCACACGTCGGTGTAGATGACGTCGGCACCGGTGACGCCGTCCTTGACGTCGGTGGTCAGCTTGATGGTGCAGCCGTTGGCCTCGGCGATGGGCTTGCAGGCCTCGATGACGTCGTCAGCGGGCATGCACTCCTCGGGGCCGCAGGCCACGAAGTTCATGCCGAGCTTGGAGCAGACGACCATGAGGGAGCGAGCAACGTTGTTCTTGCAGTCGCCCATGAAGACGAGAGTCTTGCCCTTGATGTCGTAGTTGAAGTTCTCCTGGACGGTCAGGATGTCGGCGAGCATCTGGGTGGGATGCCACTCAGTGGTCAGGCCGTTCCACACGGGCACGCCGGACTTAGCAGCGAGCTCCTCGACGTCGTCCTGGGCAAAGCCGCGGAACTCGATGCCGTCATACATGCGGCCGAGAACGCGGGCGGTGTCCTCGATGGACTCCTTCTTGCCCATCTGCGACGAACCCGGATCGAGGTAGGTGACGCCCATGCCCAGATCCATGCCGCCGACCTCGAAGGCGCAGCGGGTACGAGTGGAGGTCTTCTGGAAGAGCAGAACGATGTTCTTGCCCTCGAGATAGCGGTGCGGAACACCAGCGCGCTTCATGTCCTTGAAGTTCTTGGAGAGCTTGAGCAGGTACTCGATCTCCTCGGTGGTGAGGTCGAGAAGCTTGAGGAAGCTACGGCCGGAGAGGTTAACACCCATGGTTCGATTCCTTTCGAAGAAATGAATTACGTAAGTATTAGTGTTGCCCGTTTAACGGGCGAAGCCGGTGCGGTTGTAGGGGGACCGCACCGGAAACGGAAAGACTTAGAGGTCCTCGCGCCAGAAGGGCATGCTCATGCAGCGCGGGCCGCCGCGGCC
>CALJCO010000110.1 GCA_938023905.1 uncultured Collinsella sp.
AGCCGAGCACCACGGTATCGATACCGTGGTCGCGCAGCGGCTCAACCGTGGCACCCACCAGCGCACGCACGGCAGGCGTATCGAAGATGTCCTCGTTCTCGAGCCACTGCTCCTGCAGATGCGCACCCGAGGCGAGCTCGTGCTCGACAACCTCGACAAAGCTCGAGGCAGGGCAGCCATACACGTCCACGCCGGCATCCAAGTCCTGGATGGCGCGCGTGTAGGCGCCCGAGCGGATGGTGAGGTTGGTGGCGAGCACGCCCACACGGCGCGTGCGGGTGCTGTTGATGGCAGCACGCGCGCCCGGCGCGATTACGCCAATCACGGGGACATCGAGCACCTGCTGAGCCAGGCGAAGCGCCGCTGCCGTCGCCGTATTGCAGGCGATGACCATGATCTTGACGTCGTGTCTCGAAAGCCATCGCCCCGCCTGTAGCGCAAACGAGCGCACCTCGTCCTCGGTGCGGGTGCCGTAAGGGCAGCGCTTGGTATCGCCAAAGTAGTAGACGGACTCGTGCGGAAGCGCCGTCGCAATCGCGCGCGCAACCGTCAAGCCGCCCAGGCCCGAGTCGAACACGCCGATGGGGCGCGTATCACCGGCCAGATTCTCGATATCGGACATTACCTCACCAGATTCTCTCTCGAAAAGATATGGCCAAGTGTAACGGCACTGCGCTATGAACGGGCCGCGACGAGCAGCTCCGCCGTCGCCGCCCAGCCGTCAACGATCCTGCCGCGCGTGACAAAGGCGTTATCGCAGGACGCAAGAAACTCGGACGCGCCGGCGCTGGTCAGACCGTTCTCGACCAGGCAGAACGTGCCCACGTGGTCGGCCATGTAGAAATCAGACTCGGAGTCGCCGAGTGCCAGCGTCTCGTCGCGCTCGATGCCCAGATGCTCGCAGAAACGCGCGACCGCCACGCCCTTGTCGAGACCCGACGGATTGATGTTAAAGGCACGACCGTCCTCGACGCGATCGAGCTCGAGGGTCGTCGGCTTGGACAGATGAGTCAAGTGGCCGTTGCAGGCCCAGACCAGACCGCAGCCGGCCTCGTCGAGGATGGCCTGCGCCTCGTCATCGGGAATATCGCCGCGCATGCCGACGGTGACCTCGCGGTACTTATAGCCAGTCGACATGTCGTTGTGGTACTCGATCTTGTGCGGCCAGCGAGCGAGAATCTTCTCGCACACGCCGGTCTGCTCAATCACCTGGTGCGGCGTAAGGCCGCAGGCGGGGTCGTAAGGCATGTCGCCGGTCAGATACTCCCAGTCGTTGGCCTTGAGGTCGTACATGACCAGGCCACCCATCTCGCCAATGTAGGAGTTGAGGCCGAGCACGCGGGCATCTTCGTGGATCATGGTGCGGTTGCGACCCGAGGTGGGAATTACCTGGATGCCAGCGCGGGCAAGCGCCACGACGGCCTCGACGAGCTTGGTCGAGGGATTACCGTCGTTGTCGCGCAGCACGCACGAGCCGGGCGCGAGCATCGTGGCGTCCAGATCGGTAAAGACGTACTTGACCTTGGCAAGACGCTCGCGCATCTCGCCCGAAAGCTCAGCGACGGTCGGCAGGGTATTGTGGGACATGGTCACTCCATTACGTAGAAGGGGCTTCTGGTCTTAGGCGGCGCGCCTCGCTTGAGGGGAAACGCGCTTGCAACGGCAGCGCGCTCGGGACGCCGCCCTCATCGCAGTTCATTAGTCAAACTGGGTAACATCGATTAAACGATTGGCAAGCGAAAGATCGCTCTCGATGGGTACGAACTCATCACCCACGTGCATGAGCTCCTCGTCGCCCTTTGCCAACAGCAAGACGATGGTGGGCGCATCGGGGCTGACGTATTCCTCGCGCGCCGCCCTGAATGCCGCGTGCACAGCAGCCTCGCGATCGAGGATGATCTTGTTCGGGGTATCGTCGGGAACATGCTCGGCAAGCTCGCGACAGACCTTCATCGGGTCCTCGTGAGCCGGATCCTCGTTGGTAAAGATCAGCAGATCAGAATATGGTGCGGCCTCGCGCGGAAGCTGCTCACGGCGCTCCTGCGCCTTGCCTCCAGCAGCACCAAACAGCGCAATGACCGGACTGGCGGGAAACGCGCGCTTGACCGACGAAAAGAGCGAGCGGAACGAAAGTTGGTTGTGAGCGTAGTCAACAACGCAAACCACGCGTCCATCCTTCGACTCCACGACCTCCATGCGGCCCGGCACACGCAGCTTGGAGAGGCCCTTCTTGATGGCATCGATTCCGATGCCAATCTCGCGCGCGGCGGCGATAGCGACCAGCGCGTTCTCCACGTTAAAGTCTCCCGCAATACCCAGCAGGACCTTCTCCCCCGCCTCGGGCTCGTCGGCGCTCATGCCATGCAGGTTAAACTCGATGTTAAAGCCGACCATGCGGACATCGCTTGCCCACAGGCTCGCCTCGGGATGCTCGACGCCAACGGTCACCAAGTGCTCGGCCGTCGACGCGGCCTCCAGCACGCGTTCGACTTCATCGGTGCCCAGATTCACTACGGCGGTCTTAGCCTGATCAAAGATCCTGAGCTTGCTCTCAAAATAATCCTCGAAGGTCGGGTGCTCGATCGGTGAGATGTGGTCACGCCCGATGTTGAGGAAACACGCCACGTCAAACGGCAGGTTCTCGACGCGCTGGTACTTAAGCGCCTGGCTTGAGACCTCCATGACCATGGACTGGCGACCAGACGCGCGACAGTTGGCGATATGGCGCCAGACCTCGGGGGCCTCGGGCGTGGTGCTGGTGCTCTCGTAGCACTCGATGCCATCGTCGGTACTCACCGAGCCGATCATGCCGCAGGACTCGCCCGCCGCCTTGATGATGGACTGGAGCATAAAAGCGGCCGTGGTCTTTCCCTTGGTACCGGTGATACCCACAATCTTGACGTCGTGGTCGGGACGGTCGTAGACCTCCGGCGGCAACAGGGCCATGGCCGTGCGAACGCTATCAACAACCAGCATCGCAGCACCGCTCTCCTGCGCCAGCGGCTCCAGAGACTCGACCAGCGACTCCTCGCACACAAATGCGACGGCGCCCGAATCGAGCGCCATGCTCAAAAACGCAGGCTTAAAGGCAGCGCCCTTGCAAAAGAACACGTCACCTGCCGAAACCGCGCGCGAATCAAACGAGCAGCCGGTCACGGCACGCCCGTCAACCTGCTCCGATGCGCGCAGCTCGCCGCACACATCGAGAAGCTTGGCAAGCGTATCGACCGTGGTCACGGTCGCGGAATCCGAATGGTGCATCTTTCGCCTTTCTCAGCCATTTGGCAGGGACGGTTTTCATAGTAACTGAAACATGCTCGCGCAAAAACGGCTCCCGGAGGAGCCGTTACGCGCAGGCGTTCGTAAGCCGAGGCTAGACAGCCTGAACAGAAGGCTGGCCCTCGTCGATAAAGAAGCGCTTGTACCACACCAAGAACACGAGCGGCGTATAGATCTTGCGCTGGAAATCACCCTTGCCCGCAAAGTGTAAGTCGAGCAGATGCATGAGCTCGTCGGTGTCGAAAAACTCGCTTGCCCACGGAGCGGTGAAGTACTCCTTGACGTAGTCGTACCACTTTTGCTCGCGCAGCCAGTAGACGATCGGCACCGGGAAACCCACCTTGGGACGGGTGGCCCACTCGTCGGGCAGCGACTTGTTGGCGGCGTGGCGAAGCACCTGTTTGTTACCGTTCTCGTTGATGCGATAGCGATCGGGAATGTGCTCGGCAAACTCCATGACTTTGCGGTCCAGGAAGGGCACGCGCAGCTCCAGGGAGTGCGCCATGCACATCTTGTCGGCCTTGAGCAGAATGTCGCCCGGGAGCCACATGTTCATGTCCAGGTACTGCTTCTTGACCAGCTCGGGCTGGCCCTTCACGCGTGCGTAGATGGGTGCAGCGAGCTCAAAGGCGCCGTCGCCGGTGTTGTACTCGGGCTTGAGTACGCCGTCGACCTCGCGCTCAGGCCATACCAAGGCCTGGCCCAGGAACGACTTCTCGGGAATCTCGGCACCCTTGACCAGGAAGTTATGTCCCTTGAAGTACGGCATATGCAGCGCCAGGTTACCGAGCGCGCGGCGAATGGGCAACGGCACCATCTTTTTGTACTTGCGCACCGGAACCGTGTCCTCGTAGTAGGCGTAGCCGCCAAAGAGCTCGTCGGCACCTTCGCCCGAAAGCACGACGGTGACGTCCTTGCGGGCCATCTCGGCCAAGAACCATAGCGGCACGGAAGACAGGTTGGACTGCGGCTCGTCCATGTGATACTGGATGTCCTCGAGCGCACCGAAGAACTCGTCGGCGGTAATCATCTTGCGAACGTTTTCGACACCGAGCTTATCGGAAAGCTCCTTGGCATAGTTGGTCTCGTTGAAGTTCTTGTAGTCAAAGCCCACCGAGAAGGTCTTGTCGGGCATGAGGCAAGCGGCGATGTAGCTGGAGTCGACACCACCGGAGAGGAACGACGCGACCTTGACGTCGGCGATGCGATGGGCCTCGACGCTCTCGTGCACGACCTCGTCCAGCTCATCGACATACTCTTCGAACGGCTTCTCGACGGCAGAGTAATCGCAATCCCAGTAGCGCTCGATGTTCATCTTGCCGGTCGGGATATCGACGGTAAAGTAGTGCGCCGGCGGCAGCTTGTAGACACCCTCGAAGAAGGTCTCCTCGGTTGCCGAATACTGCAGCGTCATGTACGGACGCAGGGCCTTTTTGTTGACCGCCTTGTGGAAGTGCGGGTAGTCCAGGAAGCTCTTGATCTCGGAACCAAAGAGCACGCCCGGAGCGCCGTCGCCCGCATCGGCCATGGGATAGTAGTAGAGCGGCTTGATGCCAAAGATATCGCGGGCGCCAAAAAGCTTGTTCTTCTTCTTGTCCCAGATGACGAAGGCGTACATACCGCGCAAGCGATCAAGTACTGCCTCGCCCCACTCCTCATAGCCGTGCAGAAGGCTCTCGGTGTCGGCGCCGCAGTGGAACTTATAGCCCTTGGCCTCGAGCTCGGAACGGAGTTCTTGGAAGTTGTAGATCTCGCCGTTGAAGACGATAACGACGCTGCCGTCCTCATTGGCCATGGGCTGAGCGCCGGCCTCGGTCAGGTCGAGGATCGACAAGCGGCGGAAGCCCAGGGCAACGCGGCCGTCGATAAACTGACCGCCCATGTCGGGACCGCGATGGACGATGCGGTCCATCATCTTGGTGAGCACCTCGGATTGGTTATCCGTCCCACCGACAAAACCGACAAAACCGCACATATACTATCCCCTCTGCTGTTGCTGGGCATCAAATCGAATCAGTAGCTTTTGAGTATACCCGAGGGCGTAAAGAGGGGCGGAATGTTCAGGCAATCTCAACTGAATCAGCTCCGCTGTGACACGCGACGGTTACCTTTAATGGATATGAGATGAATGAGGCGATTGTTTTGCTATACTCTCTCCGCACGGGCGATTGGCGCAACGGTTAGCGCAGGTGCTTTACACGCACAAGGCTGGGGGTTCGAATCCCTCATCGCCCACCATTGAATTGGAAACGGTCCTCGCAAGGGGACCGTTTTTGTTTGGGCCCAGCGCATGGGATTCGAACCCGACAGGGTGCGAAGCTGAGGAAA
>CALJCO010000111.1 GCA_938023905.1 uncultured Collinsella sp.
GTCGCGCCCTTGAAGTTGAACGTCAGATTGTCCAAATGCGGCCCGCGCAGCGTCGGCCGGTTACGGCGTTTGGAAAACGCCGTAACCTACAAAATGAGCATGGCGTCGCCAAAGCTGAAGAAGCGGTAGCGCTCCTCGATGGCGGCGGCATAGGCATCCATGATCTGGTCGCGGGTGGCAAGTGCGCTCACGAGCATCATGAGCGTGGAGCGCGGCACGTGGAAGTTCGTGATCAGCGCGTCGACCACGTGATAGGTCGAGCCGGGCATGAGGTAGAGCTGCGTCGTCGCGTTCTCGCGCACCACGATGTCGCCGCGGCCGAGCGTGTCGGCCCCATCCTCGCGGCCCTCAAAATAGCGCGCCGTCACGGCCGGATCAGACACCGGTGCCTCAGCGTCAAAGGCGCTCTCGAGCGAGCGTACTGCGGTGGTGCCGACGGCGATCACGCGGTGCCCCTCGGCCTTCGCCTTATGCACGGCGTCGACAACCTCCTGTGACACGTGGTAGCGCTCGGTGTGCATGACGTGCTGCGTGGGGTCGTCCTCCTCCACCAGACGGAAGGTATCAATACCCACCTCGAGCTCGACGGCGGCAAACTTCGCGCCCTTGGCCTCGATAGCGGCCATGAGCTCGGGGGTAAAGTGCAGACCCGCCGTAGGAGCGGCAGCCGAGTGCTCCTCCTTCATGGCGTAGACGGTCTGGTACTTCTCGGGATCGCCCTCGTAATCGGTAATGTAGGGCGGCAGCGGCACGTGACCGGCAGCATGAATGGCCTCGTCGAGCGTGCGCGGCTCGCCGGCGGCATTGCAGCCGGCCGGCTCAAAGCGCACCAGACGGCCTCCGCGGCTATCAGTGACAAAGTCGATGACCTCGGCCGTCAGCACCACGGGAGCCCCCTCGGGCGCATGGGCGCCACCGGCGCGATACTCAATCTGAGCACCGGGCTTCAGGCGCTTACCCGGCTTGACCAGGCACTCCCAAACGTGGCCCAGCGGGTCAACATCCTCACGGCGCTTGAGCAGCAGCGTCTCGACCACGCCACCCGAGCCGGCTTTGCGACCGATCAGGCGGGCCGGCATCACACGCGTCTTGTTGATGACGAGCACATCGCCCGGCTCGATATAGTCGATGATGTCGCGGAAGATGCGGTGCTCAACGGTACCGCCGTGCTCCAGCGGCTTCCCCGCCTGGGAGCCTTTGCGATCCACCACCAGCAGGCGGCAGGAGTCGCGCGGCTCGGCAGGAGCCTGGGCAATCAGTTCCTCAGGAAGGTTGTAGTCAAAATCATCGGTACGCATAGACACGTCGGATACTCCTTATATAGCTAAAGTCCGCTCTACATCCTAGCAGGCTGACGTCCCAAACGAACTACTTTTTGGCGGCTTTGCGCTCGTCGCGGATGCGGGCGCGGTCCATGGCCGCCTCGACAGCAGAAAAGCGGCAGCCGCAGTAGTTCTGTCGATACATGCCCAGTTCGCGCGAACGGCGCGTAGCCTCGGGATAATACGGGCGAAAATCGCGAATCACCGGGGTGAGCCCATGGGCGGCCGCCAAACGCTCAAGCACGTCATTGCAGGTGTCGAACAGCTGATACGGCGAGACGGCGAGCGTCGTACCCACATATTCAAACCTGCGCTCCTGGGCAACGCGGCATGCCTCGGCCAAGCGCAAGGCATAGCACGAGCGACAGCGACGGGGCCGATCGGCACCCAGCGGGGCCACGCCGGCCTCCCAGCGCTCGCGGTCCTCCCCCGCCTCGATGAGCTCGATGTCGCCATCGGCACACCACCGGCGCAGCTCGTCCAGACGCCGCCGCCATTCATCGCGCGGTTGAATATTGGGATTGGTCCAGCAAATCGTGGGCTCAAACCCCTCCTCGCGCAGCAGGCGAACCGGCTCAAGCGAGCATGGTGCACAGCACGCATGCAGCAACAACGACTTCATCGACATCCCCGTCCCAGAAAACTCACCCCGACATCATGGCAGCTAAAATAGCCCCGTCCCAAAAAGACTACTTTGCGAAAAAGCGCACGCCAAAGGACGTATCCTCGCAGGCGACGATACGGCGGTCGCGCAGAATGGTCCGCACGTAATACCAATCACCCACACAGCCCGACAAGTGCAGACCAGCCGCCAGGTAGCACAGCAGCGGATAGTCCGAGAACGCAAACCCCAGGGCAAATGCTGTCGTCACAACAACCGTCGGCGCCAGGCAAACCGCCATGTACCGCCGGCGCGAATACACAACGCCCTCGGCGCAGGCATAGATCATCGCCGTCTCGCGATTCGCCCCAAAGGTCACCTGCGCGCCCGCAGGCGCCAGCAGCTTAAAAAACACCGCATGCACCAGCTCGTGCACGGCAAACGATGCCATTGAGACCGCAGCCAAGCCGACTATCCAGCCCACGACAGCCATCCAGCCGCCCGCCTCAGCCGCGTCCAAGTCCGCAGGCCCGCCCAACAGCATAAACACCGGCACCAGGCACACGGCAAACACCGCGATCACGGCCATCCCCCACACGAAGCAAGCGTGTAGAAAATCCTCGTCCTCAAACGCATGTATGTTGGAAATCTCATTCATAGCATCTTAGGATAGCGCCCCTGCCACGCACCCGCCCGCATGTGCGATAATGTCGAACGATATGCACGAATTGACCACCGCGCCGCCGAACCCCGTGCCCGGCCGCGCTCTTACCTATATGCGAAGGAGTCCCATGGCATCCAAATACTCCATGAACGACCGTCCCAGCTGGCCGCGCCGCGCCATCGTTACCGCCGGCGAGCCCTACGGCAACAAGGGTCTGCACTTTGGCCACGTCGGCGGCGTCTTTGTCCCGGCCGACTTCTTCGCCCGCTTCCTGCGCGACCGCCTGGGCCGCGAAAACGTCATCTTCACCTCGGGCACCGACTGCTACGGTTCGCCCATCATGGAGAGCTACCGCAAGCTCAAGGAGAACGAGGGCTACGACAAGTCCATCGGCGAGTATGTCGAGTCCAATCACTCCCGCCAGGCCGCGACCCTCAACAACTACAACATCAGCTGCGACATCTACGGCGGCTCGGGCCTCGGCAAGACCCATCTGCTCACGGCCATCCAGACCGAGATCAAGCGCACCCACCCCG